>CAZHBL010000464.1:0-4729 GCA_964530105.1 uncultured Pirellulales bacterium
CTTTTTTCAAGCCTTTGTATTATAAAACGTTAACGCTTATCTTCATGCCATTCGACACAGCCACCTGTTAATATCTGGGGACAGTGCAGAAAACGTGACTTTCCCTATTAAAATCGATGAAAGGAGACTCGATACAGATGAAAAATGTGAAAAAACTATTGGTATTGGTGCTGGTTGCAGCAGTCGTTTCGCTTGGCCTGACGGGTTGCAAACACAAGAACGAACAGCCGACCGAGGGAACTACGTCCAGCGAGCATCCGGCAGCCAGTGAACACCCTTCCAGCGAACATCCAACTAAGGAAGCTCCGGCCAAGGAAGCTCCGGCTGGAGAGCACCCGACCGGGGAACATCCTCAATAATGTTCACGCTCTTGACTGCGGTATGCGGTTCGGAGATGAAAGGTCTGCTATGAATTGGCAAAAGGCAATACCTGCAATAGTTGTAGTTTGCGCTATGCTTATGGGCTGTGATAAATCGCGGGATGAGGAGCAAGACTCGTCCGGCCCGGTACCTAACGTTGTGACAAAGGACATACAGGATGGTATCGAAAAACACATCGAAGAGCAAACACGCTTAGGTGAGGGATATTTCAAACTTCCCTTCGGTGACAAAGAACTGCAACTTAAGCTGGTCCGCGTCCACACCGAGTACCTGGCGAACCTCGGGCCGCGCCGTCATTTCGCCTGCGTGGATTTGGCTAACGTTGACGGAGATGTTTATGACGTGGATTTCTTTCTTGCCGGCGATCCGGGCCGGATGACCGTCACGGAAACCACGGTCCACAAGTTCAACGGCCAGCCTTTTTATGTGTGGAAGCAAAATCGTGACAAGACGTGGCATCGTTCTGCCGTGAAGGATGCGCCGCCGGAACTGCTTGGCGTTATTACCGGGCAAGATGAGTTCGAGTTTCTATACCGGGCAACACTGCCGGAGATTAATGACACTGCACGCATGTGGATTCCCCTGCCGAGTACGGACTCATTCCAGACGGTTGATATCAAATCTATCGAAGCCCCGGGTAAGCGGGAAATATTACAGGAGCGTGAACATGGAAACCGCGTACTCCTCCTGACGCTTGATCCTCAAGACAGCGGAAAAATCGTCGAGATCCGTTCTAACATACAGCGCCTTGAGAAAGCCGTTTATGCAGCCCAGACGCCCGCTCCCGGGCAATACCTTAATCCGGAGCGCCTTGTGCCGGCCGATGAGAGATTCCGCACAATTGCCTGGCAAGTCGTTGAGGGCAAGAAGGGCGACCTCGTTCGTGCGCGGGCCCTCTACGACCACGTAATAGACCGGATGCGCTACATGAAGTTCGGCTCAGGATGGGGAAAAGGCGATGCCGTCTATGCGTGTGATGCGCGCACCGGTAATTGTACGGATTTTCATTCCTACTTCATTGCTTTGTCCAGGGCCGTCGGAATTCCTGCTCGTTTCGCTATCGGTGCGGCAATCCCTTCGGAGAGGAATGAAGGCGGTATAGACGGATATCATTGCTGGGCGGAATTCTACACCGACGGCAGGTGGTGGCCCGTTGACATCAGCGAGGGCGACAAATGTTCCAGCCTGTCTACCTATTACTTCGGCCACCATCCGGCAAACCGCATCGAACTAAGCCATGGCCGTGACCTCGTGTTCGAACCGGGCCCAGCTTCAGGCCCGATCAATTTCCTTGCCTACCCGGTGTTTGAGATTAGCGGCAAGTCAGCAGAAGTGAAAGTCGAGTTTTCCTTCAGTCGAAATACTTCTCGCAAGCTGTAATATCCACCGAATATGAGAAGGAACCAGAATAATCATTCGGAGTACCTACTCATTAACCGGATGAAGGAAAACTTATTCGAATTTAGTCGTTAAAATTGTCGAGAAAGGTTATGGCAATAGCCTAACTTATATCCTAACATATAGGTTGATCGTAAATTGTCTATTATTGTGGAGTTAGTTATCCTGTTTTTGGAGAATTTATTATGAAAGTCGATGTCAGTCGTGTAGATGTGTGGGCCGCGAGTATCGAGGACCGGCCGGGTGGATTGGCTGAGAAACTTGACGTTCTTGCCCGTGTAGATGTCGATCTTGAATTTATAATCGCTCGCCGATCATCCTCGACGCAGGGAACTGGGGTGGTCTTCGTTGCGCCTATTAAAGGGCCAAAGCAGGCACGAGCAGCCAGGAAAGTCGGCTTTGAGAAGACAAAGTCACTTCATGGAATTCGGGTGGCCACGGGCAACAAGCCCGGCTTCAGTGCCGAGCTGACGAAGAAACTCGCCGATGCGGGTATCAACCTTCGGGGCTTCTCCGGCGCTTCAATCGCAAACCGGGCGGTGATTTATTTAGGTTTCGATTCCGATGCCGACGCAGGCAAGGTTTTGAAGCTGCTAAAGTAAAGTTGCCCGTGAGTATTGGGCCGAACAGGTGGAAAGATTTATTTCGTGGGCGGGAAGACTTCCGCGAGGACGGCGGAGAGCTTTTCGATTGCCCGGTTCACAGGGGCAGATGTGGATTGGCCCAATTGTGTATGAACCGGTTGGATGCCGATAAAGTACACATCGACCTGAATGCTCCGGCGGATGATATCTACAAACAGGCGGGGCGATAGCGTATGTGTTGAAATGACATGCGAATTTAGCCGGTCGGGTTCGAATATTTTTATTGTTCCGGCCTCGGCGCCGAAGTCGATTGCATCAATAATAAGCAAAGTCCGGGGCGATTTTTTGATGATTCGCTGGATGTAATTTTCGGGAACCGTGCCGGTATCGAGCAACTCGGCGGAGGTTTTTTCCGCTTTTAGCTGCTCACAAACAAGAGGCCCGGCTCCATCGTCGCCTTTAAGAATGTTCCCTATGCCAACGATAATCGTTGGAGATCCGCGCAGTTTATTTAACTGTCCGAAAAGTTGTCGGTCGATGCCCATAGTAATTTCGCCGTGCATGATTCGCGTGGAGTTTACAGCCGGATGTTCAGCTCACACTTGCACTTGGGGCACAGGATTCGCATAAAGTCGCTCGTATGAGTACTTTCATCCTTCTGCTGATGAATATCTTCCGGCTTTTTAAGCAGTTCGCCGCTTTTGGCAATCAATAGGGAGGGATTGGTATAGGCCAGCGGGCCGAGTTTTTCATAAAGCCAGACAAGATGCTTCCTGGTGCCGATTAACGCCCCGCATTTTTCGCAAAGCTGAAGCTCGAATTCGTGCGTCTCGGTCATCGCGCTGCGGTCCATGCCGGCCAGGTCCCACTCGTTCGAGAGGTTGATGCCATTTTCGGTGGTGCAGTTATCGCTGCAATTGCCGCAGAAGATGCACGTGTAGTAATTCAGGGTGATTCGCCTGACGGGCGGATCGGCATCAAGGTCGTCGGCCATTTGCAGGCAGATACTCGATGGGCAAACATTTACGCAGGCGCCGCAGCCGATGCAGGCGTCGAGATCGAATTCGGGCTTGCCGCGATACTTCTTCGGAACGATACAGGGCTCGGCGGGAAAACGGGTGGTAAACCGTGGCGAAATAACCGCGGTGACAGCTTCTTTTAATTCTCTTAACTTCGGCAAACGCAATGTTAATACTCCTATTTTTATGACTTTTCAACTTCCTCGGCATATTTGTCGACGACGCTCTTTTCCCATAGTTCCACGCCGCTGGCATACGCCCCCTTGGCGATGGCATGGGCGGCGGTTGGTGACGTGATCAAAATGAACACGGCACAGATGACCGCCTTAGCGCTCATGGGACTCCAGCCGCTGATTAAGGCGACACCCACCAAAAGGGCAATAGTACCCAGAGTCACGCATTTCGTCGCGGCCTGCAGACGGTTGTACACGTCGGGAAAACGAACCAGTCCGATGCAGCCGAATATGTCGAACAGAACTCCAATCACCATTAATATATAGCCTATGATATCAATCATCGAAACTTCTGCCCTCCAAAAACTTAGCCAGTGCGATCGTTCCTATAAAGCTCAGCAGCGCCCAGGCCAGAGCAACATTAAGATAGAAATCTTTCCCCGTCACCAGCCCCAGGACGGCACAGAAACCCACGATGACGGTGCCTAATATGTCGATCGCAACGGTCCTGTCGGGAGCACTCGGGCCCCGACCTATGCGATACAGGCACAGGAAACAACAGGCTAATAAGCCAATGTAAAATAACAGTGCGAATGTTTCCATAGTTACCTCTCGGTCAACACGGCGCCGAACGGCGCGTTTCTATTCGAATATCCTTTTCAAAAACCATTCAAACCTCTGGCCGATAAATTTTGTCGCCTCTTCGATGTCGTCGGATTTTACATTGATCCAATGTACGTACAAGAAGCCGTCATCGGTTAAATCCACGGTCAAAGTGCCTGGCGTCAAAGTGATGGAATTGGCCAATGCCGTGATGCCTGACGCTGTTTTCAAGTTCGTTTTGATTTTGACGATCCCGGGCTTGATCGGCATTTTGGGATGCAGCGCGCGATAGACGACATCCAGGTTCGCCATGACGACATAATAAAAGAAGACCGGCACGTACAGCAGAAACCAGAATATGCGCAACGGCGAAATAAATATGTGGTGCTCTTTCGGTAGTATTTCGTGGAACAATACCGAAACGATGACCGAGGCGATCAGGCCCGCGGCCACAACCTGAACGTCGATCTTCCCATCCACTACCGGCCAGGTCAGCAGAATCCAAATCAAAAATGCCAGTACAAAATAAATCAGTCGTCTCATACGATTAAATCCTTATTATCACATTCCC
>CAZHBL010000465.1:0-4722 GCA_964530105.1 uncultured Pirellulales bacterium
ATAATGCGCATGATAATAGCAGATAGAATAAAATGAGCTATGACAGCCCGACTTATCCTGACAAGGGTGGGGTCGATAGAGCAGCAATATTGCGTTTCGAAAAGTTGTTTTACGCACTATGGTATAAAGAAAACGTACTGGATTTAAAAAACAAGACGCCTTGCCCTCGTTTTCATCCTCCTTCTCTGAAGAGTGCGAGGCGTTTTTGTTGTATCGGAAGCTAATGCGCTCCACATCCGGCCTAGCCCTGCCCTTTCCCCATAATTAAATTCTGGACAAAATTATCCATGTCTGATATTTTGGTGGCATGGAAACTCAAAACCAGATAAAACGAACACTCGCGCAAACAGAGGCCATTGAGCAGATCAAAAGCATGCTCGATGATAATGATACCTTAAACAGGACGCAACTGGCCGATAAAATCTGTGATCAGTTCGGTTTTTTCGATCCGCGCGGCAAGAGACAGCGGAGCGGATGCCTGAAAGCGATTCGTGAACTGGAAAAAGAAGGGAGGTTTATTCTGCCTCCGTCCTGGAGAACATCGGGCAAAAAAGTGCCCAGGCGTCTTTCCGAACCGGTTCCTGAAGCACAAGGAATTCCGGATGAGGCCGGGGAACTACGTGAATTACGATTAATTCCCGTTGAGTCGCAAGCGCATATGCGGATCTGGAACGAATTGATGATTCAAGATCATCCGCGAGGTGCGGGACCGCTGGTCGGCCGCCAGCTTCGGTATCTTGCGGATTCGGAACATGGCTGGCTGGGGGGGGTAAGTTTTAGTTCGGCGGCGCTCAATCTGGAGGATCGGGATAAATGGATCGGCTGGGACTGGGATACTCGACGAGCCAATTTGCACCATGTGGTTAACTTAAGCCGCTTTTTGATTCGTTGCGGTATAAGATGCAAAAACCTTGCTTCTCGATTACTCGGCATGGCGATTCGGGAATTTCCACGAGACTTCGAGATTCGATATGGCTATCGCCCGGTGCTTGTGGAAAGCTTTGTGGATACCGAACATTTTTCGGGAACCTGTTATCGGGCTGCGAACTGGCAGAAGATCGGCTGTACTAAGGGCCGGGGGAGGCAGGACCGTCATAACAAGAAAGCTGAGACGGTAAAAGACATTTATGTGTATCCTCTTGAAAAAGATTTCCGTCTTAAAATGGGGTTGCCGCAAGACAGCGGTTTAGACGCGCTTAACATCAGTTCCGGCATCGATAGCAAAGAGTGGGCGGAAAATGAATTTGGCGGTGCTCCTCTGGGAGACAATCGGTTGAGCCTCAGACTCGTTGAGGCTGCCGCGGACATAGCCGAGAAACCGGGACGTGCTTATAGCGGCATTGCGGGAGGAGATTGGGCGAAAGTGAAAGGCTACTATCGGTTGATCGACAAGCCGGATGATTCAGCGGTAACCATGTCCAATATTCTGCTGCCCCATCGCGAACGGACGATACGACGGATGAAGGACCAGCAGAGCGTGTTATGTATTCAGGACGGTACCGATTTAAACTACACCAACCTGGACGAATGTAAAGGCTTGGGGCTAATCGGAAAAAATCAGACTGGTGCTCAAAGCAGAGGCTTGCACCTGCATTCGACTTTGGCGATAACCACTGACGGGCTTCCTTTGGGAGTGTTGCGGGCGGAGTGTAGCGCTCCTGAGCCGAAAGCAGAAAGTGATACCCGTCCGGCCAAGGCCATCCCCATCGAGGAGAAAAAGACCTTCTGTTGGATCGAGGCGCTGCGTGCGTGTATGGAGTTGAAAGCTCGGATGCCGCATACTTCCTTGATCAATGTTATGGATAGGGAAGCGGACTTCTTTGAACTGTTTGAGGATCAGCGCTGTTATTGTGCCGGCGTTGCTCTGCTGGTACGTGCCCAGTTTGACAGGAAAACTATCGGAGAAGCTAAACTGTTCGATACGGTAAGGCAATCACCGATTCAGACCAAGCTCAAGATTAAGGTTCCCAGACGAAGTGCCAGGACCAAAAAGAGTAAACAGAAAGCACGCCCCAAGCGGGCGGCACGCACTGCGGAAGTTTCCGTTCGCTATAGAGGAGTAGAACTCAGTCCTCCATCATATTATAAAGACAAGGCTCCGATTCCATTATGGGTTGTCCATGTGAGTGAAGATAAGCCACCAGCCGAGGCGGAGCCTATTGCATGGTTTTTATTAACGACAATAGAGATAAAATCGATCGATGATGCGGTAAAGTGCATAAAGTGGTATTGTCTGCGTTGGCGCATCGAAGATTGGCATCGCGTTGTGAAGAGCGGATGCGCGGTTGAAGCTCTGGCCCATAAGACAGCTGAGCGTCTCAAGCGGGCGATAGCGATCAAGCTGATTATTGCGTGGCGAATTATGCTCATGACTCTTTTGGGAAGAGAGACCCCGGAATTGCCTACCGAAGTCTTGTTTTCGGATCTGGAAATCAAGGTACTGAGTGCCTACGCTAAAAAAAACGCCTCAGCCCTCCGGACTGTTTAGGAGACGCGGTAAAAATGGTGGGAAAGATTGGCGGTCACCTTGGGCGTGCCGGCGATGGCCCCCCTGGCCATCAAGTAATGTGGCAAGGCTATTCGGCGTTACAATTAATGTGTGAAGGATTCGCGCTCAGGGGTGGCTAACATTCGTAAGTGCCGACTTATGGGGAAAGGGCAGGTCTAGCTAAGCGGTTAGCAGAGCCATTTTTTCTCTAAAGTTTAAGCAAACAGCAAAGATTAAGCTAAAAATTGGTTCAGGCTATAGTAGCAATAGGATTTCTCTATACTTTTGATAGGTTGAGGGTAATTTTCCTGTTTTTTAACGTACTTGTCCCTATCAAGATGGGTGTTGATTTTTATGCTATGCTGCGCGGAATATTTTCTGCTGTCTTTTTTCAAATCTTTGCTGACGTTTTAGCTCTTTTTGCTGATGAATGTGCCCAACGATTTGAATGTTTCGCGACAGTATAGCAAGGGCCACATACCGTTTGAACCCATGGAGACCATGATCCGGACAGCGGTCCAAACCATGATTTTCTAAGGCATTGATGGATGATTCGACAGCTGAATGTTTTTGCCGAGCTTGTCTGAACGCTTCTGAGTTTTCAATTTCCTTGTTTATTGCCGACAACTTGCCCTTGCGCGGAAGCAGCACCTTGTCCAGCATCTCAGCCAGTTGTTTTTGGTTCTCCGGACTGTGAAAACCTTTGTCAAAGCTGCAGCTGCTGAGCTTGTCAAAACGTTCTTTGGTTTCGCGAATGATCGCAACCGCAACCTGATCATCCGTTTCATTGTGCATCAGCCGATGGTGAAGGATGAAGCCGAATTGATCTTTGACAATACAAAGCTTAACTCCCAGTTCCTGAGATACGCCGGCTTTCCCCTTGCTTATCCACTCAGTGTGTTGTTCAAAGATTGAAAATACCTTTTCGTGATGGGAAATTGTTTCTCCTTCAACAACCCTTCGGTGAATCTGATCAATCTGTCGCTCAGCGTGGACTATGTACTTTTCAATTTCTTCGATCTTACCTTGAGTTCCAAGATCTGAGGATGAGATGGATGCAATGGTTTCTTTACCCCTGTCAATGAGAGACTGCGCCAGGTCAATGTATGCCAGGTGTGCTTTAATGATCAGCTGCTGTCTTTTTGCTTTCTTTTTGGAGTCATTCGCAGTGGATCGTTTCAGTTTCTGAGCTTTTCGAAAGTATTTCTTAACTCTTTTAATGTGATGAAAACCTTGCCGCCATCCGGGCAGCCCCAATTGAGCGCACCGAGTCATGATCAAAACAATCATTTTCCGCAGGGCATCAAAAAGCAGATTGATGTCCGTCGGATAATGAACATCAGTCTCTACGACAAATGAGTCACAGCTTGCTCTTAAATCTTTATCAGCTCTTTTGCCGATTAGTTCATGACCATATTCGACAACAATCTGGTTAATTGTATCGAGCACTTCAGGGGTAAACAGAGAAATATTGTCTTTCAGTGTCTGGAGAGCATATCGGTATTCGTGATCAATTAAACTGTGGCCGAGCAGTAACCTCAAGGTGCTGTGGTTATTTGCTATCTCCATCAGTTTGTCATAATCCCAGTTGCAGGATAAGCGCAAGGTGCCCAAAACAAGAATTTTCCATAGATCCATGCCTAAACGGCCATTATTCGGGTCTACATTTTCCGGGATTAAATCCATCAATTTTTTAAAAACTTTTTTCCGGATTTTAGGATTACCGTAAAGACGTTGAAGACCTATCAACACTTTTGGAATCTCGTCTCGAGACCGCAAATCGAACTGAATGGTGGCGATGGGAATTTCTCCGATTTTCATCTGCCGGTCTTTTACTTTTCGCATGTTTTTTCCCCGAAGATTTATTTATAAGTTGGATTTTACGGGAAGTGCCACCCAATACAGAAAATAGTATTTGTATAATAAAAACAATAAGATAATACCATTTTCGGCTAAAAATGTGAAGGGAAAAAACTAATCAAAAAGAATTTAAATGAAAAATCTTCATCTTTGAAGATATGCGCTAACATCGCGAAAATTATGTATATATCTTGTTGCCGTTCAGGCACTAAGTAGAAAGGAATAGTCAAAGAACTTCTTTCCAGTTCTTTTTCATCCGGTTCGGGAGGATCGAGGAGAACCCATGCCCCCTTCAATATTTTTTTCATCCTTGTGAACTCGTTGACATCTTTGGGTTCGATAACCGCATGTCCAACCTGCAGTCCGTGGGTTCC
>CAZHBL010000466.1:0-4719 GCA_964530105.1 uncultured Pirellulales bacterium
CCTTAAATCCGGTTTTTGGGACATTAATCGATTTTGACGACCAGCCGAGCGGAACCCCGATTTTGCCAGGTGATTATGCAGCTTTCGGCCTTGCTTCCATTACTGAGTTGACATTGGGTCCACCTGCCTTCGCACGGTATGGAGGCACTCAAAGCCCGCCCAATTATATCGGGACTGGAGTTCAAAATGGTTGGAACGGCATCATTCGGTTCGACCTGGCACTGCCGGCAAGCCAAATCGGTCTTGGCATTGCAGACAGCGCCGGAGGACCGGAGATTCTAAGCGTCTATAACAGTGGTGGCGTTTTGCTCGAGTCGCACGTCTTGACACCCGGATTGAATATCTATGCTGTAATCACCAGGCCCTTCTACGATATTTCACGAATCGAACTGACCGGTGAATACTTTGCCGCGGACGACTTGCAGTTTAATGTAATCCCGGCTCCCGGTGCTATTCTGTTAGGCACTATCGGAGTAGGTCTTGTCGGCTGGCTGCGTAGACGGAAAACACTATAGCAGTTAATACCGGAATACGAGCTTTATAAGGGCTGTAAGTTTCTTACTTGCGGTTATTTTAAGCTTCTACCCGCTCTATCACTGATCTTTTAGTAGCGGGGTAGTGGTTTAGTATTTGCACTTCAAATTGAAGACCTTTGGCAGCTTTGCTTGTTGAGCCAAGTCGCAACACTTCCGGCAATAAATAGCCCGTTTTGATAAATTTTGCCGCTGAGGTCACCGAAAACTAAAAGATCCACCTAAAACATATCCTTGGCGCTTCTGCTCTATCGACATATAATTCCGTAATGAAGGCCCTCCGGCCTTGCCGCAAGGCGGGGGAATTGCCGTAAATTCAAAATTTAAGAAAGGAGCAATTACGATGAGAACAATTATGCTATGTGTTTCGATTTCCCTGCTTGCGATTTTCGCCGGAGGTGCGACTCAGCAACCAGCTAAAAAAGCTGTTAAGATGCAGTACGTGGAGACTGACACCGGCCGGTGGCTTATTCACGATATGAATCGGCCTGCGCCGCCCGTGATCGAGCCGGGCACAGAGAGCACACCGGGTAAACCGGGCAAAGCCCCTTCTGACGCAATCGTTTTATTCGATGGAAAAGATTTGTCGCAATGGACCGACACCAAGGGTAATCCGACGAAATGGATTAAGGGGGACGGTTATATGGAGTGCGTCAAAGACTCAGGCTACATCCAGACTAAGCGCCAGTTCGGTTCGTGCCAGTTACACGTTGAGTTCGCAACACCCGCAACGGTTAAAGGTTCCAGCCAGGGAAGAGGCAACAGCGGCGTGTTCCTGATGGGACAATACGAGGTACAGGTTCTTGATTCCTACGACAACAAGACCTATCCGGACGGCCAGTGTTCTGCGCTATACGGCAGGGCAGTTCCCCTGGCCAACGCCTGCCGAAAGCCGGGCGAGTGGCAATCGTATGATATCATTTTCCACAAGCCCACTTTCAAAGGTAACAAGGTCGTTAAAAAACCGACATTCACTGTACTTCATAACGGCGTGCTCGTCCAGGACCATGTCGAGCTGCAGGGAGGTACTGGTTGGGATGGCCCACACGCTATATCCGACTTCAGGCCGCATGGCGACAAAGGGCCAATCTCGCTGCAGGACCACGGCAACCCGGTGAGATATCGCAATATCTGGATTCGCGAGCTTGCCGACTGAGAAATCGGACAAACCAACGTTTTATTAGCCGGGACCTTCCTACTGACAGAAGGTCCCGGTTTTGTTTTGTCTCCGGCAAGATCATGCCGGCCATTACAAGTTTCACAGGCCATTAATTCCGAGTAATCACTTCCCGGGTAAAATGCTGTGTCAAAACCTCGTCAAGTCTGCCGCTAAACCCTGCCTCGATTTGCTCAAGGCTCCTCAGACCAAAAATCCACGCGATGGCCGCCGGATCGGCCCTGTAATCGGTATGGCCTTCATAGAATCCGTACCGCATTATGTAATACGGCAACATCTCGCCGGTATAAATGTGTGAAAGCTTCTTTAACATAGCGGCCATTTGATCTTTTGTAAGATCAGGATATTTCTCGCGCAGGAATGTCTTCTCGTGCTGGTTAGGCTCTCTCCATATCTCGATTTGAAACTTCCCCAGAATTTCATCATCGAACAAAGATTCCTGCCAGCCCTTCGTTCCTTCGGCCTTTACGAACACTTTTTGCCCTTTATACAAAATGTATTCGAAGTGCTCCCAGAACCTGCCTAATCTGCCAAGTTCATAATCTCGGAGTATCATATTCCAGATATGAAACAGTAGCTTAGCCATTTGCGGGTGCCTCAGGCCGAGTTGTTCGACCAGGCGGTTGTCACCCTTAAGGACGGAGATGATATCTTCATCTCCCGACATGAATCCGGCGCCGGACGACCTTCCCGGCCGGCCCATCTCGGTGATTTCCACGATGGACCGGCCCGTTATCGTTTTTGTCCGGTTCAATTCCGCCTCCAAGTGAAGTCCGGTTCGAGCCAGTGCAGGAAAGTCGCCGGCATCGACTTCAAGCTGCCGGCCTTTGCCCCACTGATTCTGTTTGTAATTCAAAGGCTTGCCGTTCTCAATCGTCGCCGGGACAAGCGCATATTTCCCATCTTTCGTAAACGCCGTTACGACTTCTATTCCATCTAATGTTGTATGAAGTGAAGGAATATCCGGTTTGGTATCGAGCGTCGCCGGATAACAGGGATACACCTTCCGACCGCAATAAATCTTCTCGGGAGGCATTTTTTCCGAAGCTTTGCCCAGGCTCGGCTTTTCTTCGGTAAATCTGTTCGACTGAATTTCATCCAGTATCCAAGCCGCCTGCTCTCGTACATGGCCGGCCTTATGTTTTAGAGCATCAGTGAGCGGCTCGACAACCTTCTCGGCGTTCATCTTTGTCAAAGCGACAGCAGCCTCATCGCGGACCATCCAGTCGGCATCCGCCAACTTTTCGATTAATGACGGGATCGCTTTTTCGGCTTTGATTCTTCCCAGCGCCCAAGCCGCCTGCCAGCGGGCACGGCTGTTTTTGTCTTTTAACGCCGCGATGAGCCGCTCAGCAGTTGGCTCACTGATTCGCAGCAGCGCTTCGCGCGAATTGAGCCGGGCGAGCCAGCTTTCGTCCTTCAGAGCATCGACGAGACTCTCGGCGGCATTCTCAGCTTTGATCTGGCCAAGCGACCGGGCGGCCGCAGCGCGAACATATTGGTCCTCGTCGCTGAGTGCCCGGATAAGTGCATCCGTCCCTTTATTGTCACCAAGAATACCAAGAGCCTGGGCACACTTCCACCGTACAAACTGGTTTTTATCTCTCGACACCCGGGAAAGTACCTCAGCGGCTTCTTTTGGTTTCAACTCCGCCACGGACAGCGCGGTCGAGCCGCGAACATACTGATTCAATCCGGAATCCTCAAGTGAATTAACTACTGCTTCAACCGCCCGCTGTGACCCAATCTTCGCCAAAACATCCACTGCCCTGGCGTGAACGACCCAGGTCTTGATGCTTCTGTCCTGCAAAGTACGGATAAGAGGTTCGACAGCAGGCTCTCCGATTTGCACAAGAGCATCGACCGCGTTCCGCCAGTCTCCCTGCCCGAGCTTGCCGATCAGCTCATCGACCTTTTCCCTTTCACCGGCACCAGCCGCAAATCCTCCTGCCATGAACGCCAGTATAACCACCCACCCAAAAAACAAACGTTGCATTGCCGTCATTATCAATACTCCTTTCACTCAGCTCGTCCCGGGCCCGCTGCGGACCCAACCTCACCGTCACGATATCAGATAGGACGCCCGAACATTCCACAAGGTTGACAAACAATAAATTTCTTGTGCGAGATTTCCATATTATCATCACCTAAGAGCTTTAAGGAATAGAATAGAAATGATGGAATCTTTCATCTGTTTCGCTTCCGATCCGTCAAGCTTGCATTGTAGTTGTAGGAGTTGCCGGACTGATGATTTCTGCAAGACAGAATACCTCTAAGAACAGATAGAATCAGGATCCACAGTAGTCCTGTATAAAATCTCCGGTTGGTGCGAAAAATACGCAGTTACCACAATGTCCCTCTGACCCGGTCAACCTGGCATAATTCAAGTGGCATCCGGACACCCGTTGGAAGTCACTTGTTCCGATATTCCACTTTTTCCTAAGAAGGATTTCGAAGCTGTACAATGCTTTCACCTCTCCTGAGCTTTTGCCCCCTCTCGATCAGCACATACGTAGAAATATGTATTTTGAGAGGGGAAAAGTTTATTAAGTTATATCATAATTACTAATAGCCGACATAAAATCAGATAATGGCCGATATGTAATCAGACCATTAAGTGACAGAGATTCTTCGGCGGGCCATAACGCTGGAATGGCGGTTAAATCTGAATCATATCGGACACACGGCATAGATGTCGTCGATAAAAATGATAGGCTGTGAACCACGTTGGATTCACGGCCATATATCCAACATGGTATATTGGCTTTCAAAAAAAAGGAGTCACAATGGCAGAAAACATGGTCCGAACATTTCCCAGTGAATTGGCTGAAAGCCGGATGAGAGATACTCGCTCCACTGTTGTGAAAACTGCCTCACGGATCTGGCTGAAGGCCGGGGATATAATGAGTAGAGATGTCGCTGCTATCAGTCCGCGAAGCACTGTAGTTTCGGCAGTAAGGATAATGTCGAGTAACAAGATATCCTGTCTTATTGTTACAGACAATGAGC
>CAZHBL010000467.1:0-4715 GCA_964530105.1 uncultured Pirellulales bacterium
CTTTGATAGGAGCTTAACACTATGTCAGTGCCATTCGTACCGGACACCTTTAATTCCCCCCGAAAGAGCATTGTATCCCGCAGCATGAGCAAGCACAACTCATCGAAAAATGTACCCCCTATGGGGCAGGCGGACACCTTTAATTCCACCACTTTAATTCCTTCCGGACACCTTTAATTCCGTGTTTTGGTGGGAATCTTCTTCCACTCGATGAATTCGATTTTGTCCTCCTTGCCTTTTTCCATGATCTTTATGGTTTCGGAGCCTTCGTCGAGGATCATGTAGCCCGCCGCGCTGTGTATCTTAGGTTCGCCAAGATCAAGAAGCGACGTCTTCTTCTCAGTGTTGTCAACAGCTATAGTGTATCTTCCGGTGATACCAATGAGCTTACCCTCAACGCGAATGTACCTATCCTCATAACGTTTCGCGGGCGGAATGGGTGTGGGCGCACTACCAAAAAGGAAAGCATAATCTGGAACTTGGTGGCGATCATGACCTTTGCCTTCAAACGTTGCTTGTGCTTCATCCACATCTATTTCAACCTTTCCCCAGGGAGACTCCCACGTTCCTCGCAGAGCAGGGCCCATCGCACAACCTTCGCAGAGGAAGCCGCGCGCATATTCGAGCCTAAAAGTCCACTCTCTTTTCGCATCAGAAAGTAGCTTCTTCTCAGCCTTCTCTTCTTCCTCTTTCAGATCCTTGAGTTTACGTGAGGCTGTGCCCACATTCGTATGTACTTCAACACCCTTTGCCGAAAGTTGAAGAGCTTTAGTCGTCCATTCCTTTGCCTCCGCTAGGAAACCGGCGCCAAGATACGTCTCGGCCAAATTCGCCATCGCGAGCGTCTCATTGGCTTCCGCCGACTGGCGATAGCTGCTAACACTTTTGCACTTTAGCTTAAGATCCCTGTAACAAACGCCCAAGTTATTGAGCGCCACAGCATTTCTTCTGATAGCAAGTAGTTTTTTATAGTGAAATAATGCAAGCTTCTGGGAATATCCCCCGGAGAAGTAGACATACGCCAGGTAGAACCGCAGGTCATTGTTGAGAGAGTCCATATCCAAGGCAGCTTCCGCATAGCAAAGGAAGTCTTCCTGCAAATCCTCATCCTTTGCCATGTATGCCATGCCAGCAAGTATGTCTGCTTTTCTATCTTCATATTTTCCACTGGCAAAAAGCTCTCTTAGCAGTTGAATGCCGCGTGAGTATTCCCCCGACAGCGCATCGGACTTGGCTGCATCGATGCAGCACTCGACGGCCTTCTTCCTTTGTTCAGAGTTGCCTGTGTCACATTTGTCCTTAGCTAGCAACAACACTTCTCTCGCTCTGTCGAATTCACCCATATCTCTGTAGCGGTAAGCCAACTGCTGTGCAACTTCGGCGTTATCATGATGCTCGCGTGCGAGTTGCTCAAGTTCACTCAGTGCACTTTCATCACCCGCTCGGTGCGAGAATCTTAAAAGAATGGCTGCGTAGACCAGTTTCTCATCCTCCGGCAGCCGGGGTTCTACTTCATCATAAAACAAACGCTTCGCCTCGACGTAGTGGCCTTTACCTAGCTGGTCGACAACGTCTTCGAACATCGCCCTTCCGTTCTGGGCCTCTGGCGCCTTGTCACGACTTTCTGGTCGGTCCTCACTACTTGCCGTTTCAGGACTTCGCTCGGGAGGTGCCTGAGTGGTCCCGCCAGCAGTGACACTCCTCTTCAGGTCAGCCAGCATCTGATTCAGAGTTATGGACGTGTCCTGTATGCGCGCCCGATCAAAAGGTATATACTCTAGATTCCCTTGGAGTTTCGGGATGTTATTCACCCCATCCTCAATAAATATAACGATAGGTTTTCCACAACCAAGAGCAAAACCGGACTCCTGTAAGACCCATGCTGACGTCGTATAAGTCTTGGGCTTGGGCAAGAAGGCACGTCCGAAGAATGTGTCCTTTTCCCTGGGGACTATAGGTCGGTCTCGGGTGAATATGGCGACAAAGAGATCAGAAGTGCGTATTAGCTCTGTCACCTTCTTGTCTACAGCCTTAGCCTTTGCCGGCTTGCCAGAAACGCAGTTAATATCACCATGCGACTCTATTAATTCAATTATTTTCGCTACTACTGGTTCGTCGTGTTCATCGAAACTTCTTCCAATAAATGCTTTCATTTCCATTATGCTCCAGTTCGGATCCGAGTAGATCGATTATCCAAGACATCTACCCTAAAAACCCGCGTCTTTAATTCCGCCTCTTATCGTTTACTAATGAATAATCTAAACTCTTTCGTCGGTTTTTCAAGACAAAAAGAGCAAGAAAAGGCCAAAAACTAGCGCCTATTCATTATATACAGCGTATCTCACGGGATTCACCCCATGAGATAACTTATACCGCTAACACTATACGAACAGCGTATCTCACGGGGTAAATGTTACCTATAATTTTGAAAAAAGTAAAAAAAGGCGAAAAAGCCTGTTTTTGACAGGATAACAGGAGGCTATGGTACTGACTATACCCGCCTTCGCGGGCACAAGCTTTCTATTGACTATTGACTATTGTAAATGATTATCCACAGCACGAATAGTGGCCGCCGTCTCACGGAGATTTATTTCGATTTTGCCCGCCTTTTTCCGTTTAGATTCGTATAATGATTAACAAATAGAATACAGTAGACAAGATAACAGGATGGTGAGTATAGAATTGAGAATTAATGGGTCAGAATACAGTTTAGCCCGCACCCCTGCGGTGCCGGATCAAAGCCATTTACGATTTACTATTTACTATTGTCCCTGCTTTCGCAGGGATGACAATATTATTTCTCTGTGGCTCAAACAACAGGGTTAATCGGTGCAAATCCGTGTCGAAAAAAGAAGCAAAAATTGAACTCAAAATGCAAAAAACAGGTGAAAAAGAGTAGAAAACGACGAAAAATTGAGCTTAATTTGAAAAAACAAACCCAATTCCCAAAGGGGCAAAATAAACGTAAAGTCAATTATAACAAGGAGATAAGAGAGATATATCGGATTGGACACTTGGTGAAAACAAACCCAATTCAAAGCCAAACAAAGCCAATATTATTTAGCCCCCAGATTTATCTGGGGGTTGAAAGGCGATTTGAAAAAACAAAGCCAATTTTAAAATGGGCAAAATAACGTAAGTGTCTATATGAAAGGAGATTATGGCGATAAACCGACCGGCGGAGCCTAAGAAAACAAAGCCAAACAAAGCCAATTTTGGGAAAACAGAGAATACTCTTGTGAGCGAAGATGGCGATAGGCTAAAATGATTTTCCTTATAAATTAAACCGGCGGCACGGTGCGGCTATTGCCTTAATGTAACCGTATTACTTTGATGGACATGTTGCTATGGATGAACAGAACAATACTCAAGAGAAGGCCCGGGGCGGATTCTCTAAAAAAATGGTATTGCTTATAAACGGTCTGGCCGTACTCATTGCGATAATATGCTTTGTTGTTGTCGCTGTTTGGTTTGATTCGAAAAGGCCGTTCTTCGATGCCCCGCTCAGGAGTTTCTTAACGGGACTCGGCCTGCTGGGCCTGGCCTGCCCACTTTTCACTGTGGGATTCATATTCCAGAAGAAAGCCGCGTCTTCGCCCTATTTTGAAGAGGGCTTTATACGGACCGCATTTTATATTGCCGGATTCGTATGCCTTTTCGTGGGCTTAATCTGTATCGGCCTGAGCATCTACGCCTTGATTATGCGGTTCTTTGGCGAGGGGTAGTCATTTCTACTTGGGGACGATTTTAAAAGCAACGTCGTTTCCAATATGAAGGGCATGGCCCCCGGTCGTATTTAATTCAGGAATCTTGTCGGTAAGTTTGCCGGCGGTGCACTGGACTGTATGTTTGTCCATGTACCTGCCCCGCCAGGTTCGATACAACTGCACTTCGTAAGTACCGTCAGGCAACCCGGAAATGGTGAAGGATTCGTTAGCAGCGCTGGTCCGCGGATTGACGACCCAGCCGAAGATAATTTTATCGCTTTTCATCGCCCATGCGTCACAATCGCCGGCGGTGATTTCGGCAGGTTCCAGCATGAGATTAGCAAAGTCGATGTCCGAAACAAATCTTGAAAAATTGAGCATCTGATTGGTAACGACACTATCATTGATCGAGGATGAATACGCCCACCAGAACGGCGTGGCACACGAGCCGTTCATCAGGCTTACCCAGAGGACATTATGATACATGGCAAGATAACCAGGCATACCCGGCTCATAATACGTGTGGTCCCAGCCGCACTCGCCGACGATTGCAGGCTTGTGGAAACCATCCCAGAGATTTTTGATCTGTGTCGCGTAGTTGCGGTAGCTATATTGAAGCGGGCTTTCATCGCTGGGTCCGAGCTTGCCGCTTTTCGGCATCGGATGTCCCTGGGCCTCGTAGATTTCCCGCGCGGCGATATCGAATATTTCGTATCCCCCCGGCCACCACTGGCCGATTCCGCCGCTCTGAGTTCCGGTAGTCGGACGGCCGTGAGGATCGTGTTTGTTGAGATACTCATCGACCTTCCGGCACCACTGCTCGGCCACATCGTGGTCGCCCTGGGTCCAGCCTTCGGTGCCGTTGATTTCATCGACGACGAACCAGAGGAAAAGGGCCCGGCTGTAGCTCCATCTTGCGATCATATACCGGTACAGCTTCTGCTGGTATTTCCATGCCTCTTCGCTGCCGAAGAAATCTTTGGCGCTGCTGACGAGGCTGTAGGGATT
>CAZHBL010000468.1:0-4706 GCA_964530105.1 uncultured Pirellulales bacterium
ACGAGGCGTCAATTTATTAAAGGTTCGATTGGAGCAGCTACGGCTTTTACAATCGTACCGAGACACGTTCTGGGAGGCCCGAACCATACGCCGCCAAGCGAAACTTTCGGCGGTGCTCTGATAGGCTGCGGCGGCCGGGGCAACGGCACATTCGAAGCAATGGGGCTTGAGGCCAAAAAACTTGCCATATGCGACGTGAAGTTTGTCGGCAGGGAAGATAACAAGACCGTCTACAGGGACTTTCGCCGCGTGTTGGAACGCAAGGACATCGACGTGGTCGCAATCGCAACACCGCCTCACTGGCACGCTCTGATCTCCATCGCGGCAATGGAAGCCGGCAAGGATGTCCTCTGCGAGAAACCGATGACACGGTTCATCGCCGAGGGCCGTGCCGTGGCCGAGGCCGAGAAACGCTACAATCGCATCTTTCAGGTGGGGACATTCGGAAGGTTCGACGTAAGCAGAGACCCAAGGAGCATCGAGATTCACAAGATTATGGCGAGCGGCCTTTTGAAGAAAAACTGCAAGGGCGTGCATATCAAGAGCGGCGGCCTGAAGGTAAAGGAGTGGAGCGGGATGGTGAATGCCCAGCCTCAGCCGATACCGAAGAGTCTCGACTGGGATATGTATTGCGGGCCGTCACCGCTTCGACCCTATCACCCGCACCGCCATGGCGGCACGCACCGCGGTTATTGGGATTATGAAGGAGGCGGCCTGGCCGATATGGGACAGCACCATTACGACCCGGTACAGTGGGTCTATGCCAGGGATGATACCAGCCCGGTCGAGATAGAAGCTTACGCGCCGCCGGCACATCAAGAGGCTTGCGGTATGTGGGGCTGGGTCGAGCTGAAATACATCGACGGGATGACATTCGTTTTTGACAGCAGAGAATGGGGCGAGCCGTACAACCGTAAGCAGGCCCGTGAAGTTCTGCTCAGTGATTTGAGCAAAGAAGACCAGAAGAAGATTAAGGAGATGCCCGATCCGGAGCCGCTTGTCAGCTTTGCCGAGGCGGTCAAGACTCGCAAACGTGCCGGCGGCAACGCTGATGCGGCTAATCGAAGCGCGACGCTGATGCATCTGGCAAATATCGCCATCCGTACCGGGCGAAAGCTTCGCTACGATTCGGTCAAGGAACAAATCATCGGCGATGATGAGGCCAACCGCCTTGTCAATCCGCCGATGCGGGCGCCCTGGCATCTGTAAAAATCTCTCGACAGACTTAGTCTGTAGAAAGGATAAAGATTATGGCAAAACAATCTTCCGCTTTTGCAGAAATTATCAACAGGCTTCCTGATCCGGATGAACGGGGCCTGCTCAGCAATATCGACAAGGAAACAGTTGACATCGTTATCTCTCAGATATACGAGGGCGGGCAAAAAAGTCTCCTTGCCCTGACCGGCATGCTTGTCGAGCCCGGCCGGGGAGATGATGTCAAACCACGGTATGCACTTCATTGCCTGGCCGTGCACATGTGCAAATCAGACGAAGAAAAAGGCCGGCGAGCATTTACAGAAACATTGGCCACACAGCTTGGCGGCGACAAACCCAAATCCGTTCAGAAGTACCTGATCCAGCAGTTGCAGGTGGCCGGCGGTAAAGAAGTCGTTCCTGCACTCGGTAAAATGCTGGAGGACGATGAGCTTTATGAGTCCGCCGCTCAGGCGATTGTGGCCATCGGTGACGGTGCCGCCGAGCAGTTGCGAAAGGCCTTACCCGGAGCAAAGGGCAAAATGAAGCTGACGATTATTCAAAATCTCGGCGTGGTCCGGGATACCGAGTCGGTCGGTGCGTTAAAGAATGCCCTCGGCGACGATGACCGTGACATTAGCCTGGCGGCCGGCTGGGCGCTGGCGAATATAGGCGACGCCGGCTCAGTGGATTTGCTGCTCAAGGCAGCGAACGTCGAGGGGACATACGAGCGAAACACAGCCACCAAGGCATGTCTGCTGCTCGCAGAGAAACTTCTTGGGTCCGGTAAAAAAGGGCCGGCAACGAAGATATACACGCATTTGCGCGATACACGCAGCCAGCCGGATGAAACGTATATTCGTGCCGCGGCAAACAAAGGCCTGGCCACAGTGACAAAAAGGTAAACACGTATAAATAATCAGAAATTAATAGGAAGATTTCTTATGACAAAACAAAGCTGTCCGGCAATTAGCGGTAAGCGATCCCTTCAAGTTTTCCTGGTGGCCCTGGCCATCTTATGGGTGTCGGTCTCGCAGGGACAAGAATGGACGCGCTTCCGCGGACCAAACGGACAGGGCATCAGCGACGCCAAGACGATACCAATCAAATGGACGGAAAGAGATTTCAACTGGAAGATCGAGTTGCCGGGAGGGGGACACTCTTCGCCCGTGCTCTGGGGCGACAAATTATTCATAACAAGCGGCGACCAACACGTCGGACACAGCGTGCTTCTGGCCCTAAGTGTCTCCGATGGCCGAGTCTTGTGGCAAAAGGAATACTCGCTTAGCAAATACCGCCCGAACAAACTAAACAGCTTTGCAACGGCAACGCCGGTGGTTGACGCCGTACATGTCTATGTGCTGCTAACGAGCCCTGAAGAGACAATTCTCGCAGCCCTGGACCATTCGGGCGCAGAAATCTGGAAACGCACTTTTGAAGGCGTGCTTTGCCAGCACGGCGCTGGCACTTCTCCGATCATCTCCAATGACATGATAATCTTTACACACGAGCACGAGAGCAGCAGCAGTAAAGACGCCAGGAGCCTCTGGATCGCAGTGGACTGTAAAACAGGCGAGACACGCTGGACAATAGACCGGCAAACAGGCCCCAAGACTTCGTATTCGACGCCCTGCATTTACACGCCGACACAGGGCAAGCCGCAATTAATTTTCAATAGCAATGCCCACGGCATGACCGGCGTCGATCCCGCTGCTGGCAAGGTGATATGGGAAGTGGCATCGGCCTTTCCGGCCCGCGTTGTCAGCTCGCCCGTCATCGCGGATGGATTGCTGATAGGCACCTGCGGCGACGGCGGTAGCGGCAAGTGTCTGACCGCCATTCGGCCCGGCTCAAGCGACGGATTGATTCAGCCAGAAGAAGCATATAAAATCGACAAAGGGATCAGGCCGTACGTACCTACGTCAGTATATATGAACGGCCTTTTATTTACGTTTCATGACCAAGGCTATGTCTCGTGCCTGCGTGCCGCCACAGGCGAACGAATCTGGCAAGAGAAACCAGCCGGCAAATTCTTCTGCTCACCGGTTTGGGCGGACGGCAGGCTTTACTGCATTACGATGGATGGCGACGTTGTAGTCATCAGGGCTGCCGAGACTTATGAACTGCTGGCGATCAATCTCCTGGGAGAAACGAGCCATGCCACGCCTGCCATCGCCGGCGGAAGAATGTACCTGCGGACCTACTCTCACCTGTTCAGCGTCGGAGGCAAAAAGTAGCCGGATGGGCAAGTTCGTGTCGAGGGCGCGAGCGCCCTTGAACCGCTGGTAATTCAACGAGCCGCCGCCCCGTGTTTGTCGGAATTGGGAAACACGTATTTTGCTATGCGGATCAGTTAATTGTTGTTGGATTAAGAAGGAGGAATGCAGACCCATGAAAGGAACATTCAGCGGTGGATGCCTCTGCGGTTATGTGCGGTATGAACACGCGGGTGATCCCGAGGGCGCGAATTACTGCCATTGTCCGGACTGTAGACGAACCACGGGCAGCGCGTTCAGCATCGGGGTACGTGCCCGCGTAGATGCGCTGCGCATCATTTCCGGCCACGTTAAGGCCTATACCAAGATTGCCGGCAGTGGCAACGAGATCACACGGGAGTTTTGTCCGAAATGTGGATCCCCGTTGTTTACGAAATCACCGGCTCACCCGGAGTTTGTCTACATCAAGGCGGGCAGCCTGGATGATCCGGCCCTCGTCAAACCGATCTGTCAGATTTGGACAAAGATGGCCGTACCTTGGGCCCGCATTGACGACCGATTAACAACTTACCCAAAAGGCCGGCTGACGGCCTCGGAAAAGAAATCCCAATAGGCCCAATATCCGCCTGGAGCATACCTGCGGCCGCAGGCGGAAGAATGTACTCGTGTACTTACTAACACCCGTTCAGCGTCGGGGCAAGAAGTAATATAATTCAGCATGGGCAAACAGCATGCCCCGTTCGACAAGCTCAGGGCAGGCTCTGAGTGAAGCCGAATGGGTTGCCCATCCTACCTCTACGGAAGCATGAAGTCTGAGGGCTTCAGGCCTTTTTTCTGCTTGCCCATACCTATTTTATTTGGATTGTACATGCCGACAAAATCGACGTTACTCTTGGACGGAATTTTGTCTTCCATGCCAATCGCCCAGTAGCAGGCGTTCACAAGCAGTCGGCGGACACCTTCGTTGAAGAAATCGAACGAATGTCCCATCGTCGTGGTGAAGACGCGGGCGGTTTTGCCTTTTTCGCCGGTGTAGGTCTTAATCCAGGCCACGGGGACCAGTTTCTTATCCGGATTCGGTTTGTCTTTCGGGTTCATGCCGGAAAGAACCTGTCCCATAATGAGCGGCTTGCTGTCACCGGTTAGAGTCGTGAGCTCGTAAACATCGGATTCACCCCAGATATCGTCAATACCTTTGACAATGGGGTGATTTTCCATGCCTTTGGCGATGAGGCCACGCGTGCTTTCCTGCTGGTGCCGGCCGTAGTGGTTGATCCATGTCTCGCCGAAGACCTG
>CAZHBL010000469.1:0-4698 GCA_964530105.1 uncultured Pirellulales bacterium
CTCTTACAAAATCAACGTACTGCAGCAAGGCCCAGGCGCTGTTGTCCCATCGCATCTGATAACCTCTCTGATGTGCCTGCTTTTCCATCAGGAGCCGTTTTTTCTGGTTGAAGACCACGTAGTCGAAGGCCAGAGCAATCTGCTGGATCGATGCCTGGCCCGGATCGACCAGGATCCCACGTGCATATCGGCCGACAATAAGACCTTCGGGGCACTTTTTGTTCGAGTGGATAAGCTCCCGTGCATAAAGCGATTTTGTGGCGATAGCGACCCGGCCCGAACCGAGCGTATCTGCCAGGATGCCGCTCGATATTTGCTGCATATTAAGATACGGCAGGACCATGCAGTTTGTCGCTCCATACAGTTCGACCAGCGTGGTTTCATCAAGGAAGGTATCGAGGAACACAACATCGTATTGATCGAAATCCACGCCCTGCAGGTCTTTGACTTTGCAGTAGGTGACTTTGGCATCTTCAAGGGCCTCAGCCAGCATGGCCTGATATTGTCGGTAAGGCTCGCCTCCTTCGGCTTTGACGAACTCAGGGTGACATTGACCGGCGATCAGATAGACAATGTTGGCTCGTTGCTCCTCTGTGCAGGACTCGGTTAGAAACCTGCCGTATGCCCTTATGCTGTATTGTATTCCTTTATCCGGCGACAGCAGGCCGAGCGTGGTAATCAGAAAACGGTTCTCCAGTCCGTGCTTGTGTTTGATTTCGAGCCGGTCGAACTGCGAGCGGTTCTGCATCCTGATTCCGTGGTCGATGTGTTTAAGCTTGCCGTGGGCGATTCCATAACTCGGCGATTCGAGGATGTGAATCGCACTTTCCGTTGTCACGATGAGGCTGTCGCTGTATTCGGCAAGCTCCAGTAGAACTTTCTTTTGATGCTCGTCTGGATTATCGAGAACGGTATGCAGATAGACCAGTGTGATAAGGCCGTTCGATGTAAAAGCTTTGGTCATATTAATGAAGTTCGTGCCCTGTCCATCATTACCGTTATCGTCCGGATCAAGACCGTACTCGTGCTGCAGAAGGACAACCGTCGGATTGGAGCTTTCTTTTGCGCGGGCTATAATATGAGTAGTTGTGTCCCGCCATGATGCAGGATTGTACTGATCGATTGTCAGGTCCACGGGAATGTCGTACCGGCCGCTGCCGTTATCAATTGCGGCGATTCTGATATATCCGATTTCCGCAGTAAAGTGTGCCAGCGCCGTTGCCAGATCGCGGGAGAATGTTCCTATTCCGCATCTACGAGGCGGGTAAGTACTTACTATCCGAATGTTATACGACATAGCTTATTCACTCCTGCAATATCACCACAGGTCCCCGTGCGAACCGCCGGGGCGCCCGCGAGCATTTCATACCGGACGTTTATTATCCGATGACCGCCAGCACACCTTTGGCGTAGCCGACCGACTCAGCTAGACCCGCCAACGGGTCTTTGGCATCCTTTTCGTATTCGAACGAGGCGACGCCGTCGTACTCTATACTCATCAGCGTTTTAAAGAATTCGGGGATATCGATTACGCCGCGTCCCATTTCGACTGCATGGCCGTCTTGATTCGCCGCCGAGACATCTTTAATATGCAAATCCAGCAGCCGGTCGGCATACTTCCTGGCCGGGACGGACGGGTCAATACCGGCACGCATCGTATGGCCGATGTCGATGCACAGCCCGATTCGCTTGTCCAGGTCCTTGATTTTCTCAATGATGCTGGTCGGCGTCGGATACATTTTATCTGTCGGCCCGTGATTATGAATGGCAACTTTGATATCGTATTGGCGGACCTTCTCGTTGACCAGCGGCAGCAATTCCGGCTGCGGTACCCCGATAATGACTTTCATCCCGGCGGCTTTGGCATATTCGAAAGCGCCGTTCACCTGCTTTTCGTTACTCATATAGATGACGCCGCCGCCGTAGAGGATAAGTCCGGCGTCTTTAACTTTCTGCACCGTATCTCGTATCTGGGCCGGCGTGCTGTCCATCGCCAGGTGAAAGTCCTTGAAACAAATGTATTTCAAGCCGACCCGCTTGGTCATCGCCAGCGTATCTTCCAGGTTAAACTCTCTTAATGTGTACGAAGCCAGGCCCAACTCAAACTTGGCTTGACTTTTCTTCTTGCCGGCACTGCCGACCTGGGCCATACTGCGGCCGGTCTCCGTCAAGCAAGCTACTCCAATACCCACTGCCTGCAGAAATCGTCTTCTGCTTTGTTCTGTATTTGCCATCTGTTTTTTCTCCTTACTTGGTGTTCCGGCACGGTTTTATGCTTTGACGCCGAGCATACGGCAAATCCTTTTCAAATGCAAGGAAATTCGCGTTGCCGAACTGAAGGCCGTTTGGTATTATAACGCTTTTAAGACCGTGAGAAAGTTATGGTCTTCTTTGGAGAAAGGCAGGCAAGAGCTAATGAAACGCCGAAGAACCAGACAGGCAGACAGAATCACCCGTCGGCAACTCCTTAAAAGCTCTGCAGCAGCAGCCTGTGTGTTCATATCCGCACCGACGATCCTGCCGGCGAGAGTTTTCGGCGCCGAGGCGCCGAGCAACCGCATTACCATAGGAATGGTAGGAA
This sequence comes from uncultured Pirellulales bacterium, assembly GCA_964530105.1. Lineage (GTDB taxonomy): Bacteria > Planctomycetota > Phycisphaerae > Sedimentisphaerales > Anaerobacaceae > JAFGPJ01. Next base: position 2,582 of record CAZHBL010000469.1, read on the forward strand.
TGGGCCGGCAGGCCTATTACTCCAATCTGAAATCGTTTCTGGCCGCATCCGACGTCCAGGTTGTTGCCGTTTGCGACGTTGATACCTGGAGACTCGACAACGCCAGAAAAGCCGTCGAAGAGCACTACGGCAAAGAACGGGCTTCCGGCGCGTTCAAGGGCTGCTCGGTTTTTAGAGATTTCTGCGAGCTTCTGGATAGGCCGGATATCGACGCGGTTATGATTTCCACGCCCGACCACTGGCACGTGCCGATGGCAATCGCCGCGGCCAAAGCCGGCAAGGACATCTGCTGTGAGAAACCGTTGACTCTGAGCATCAAGGGCGGCCGGGCGCTCAGCGATACAGTCCGGCGGTACAATCGGGTCTTCCGCACCGACAGTGAATTCCGCTCTCATGCGTGCTTCCAAAGGGCGTGCGAACTGGTGCTCAATGGGCGCATAGGTAAGGTGCATACGATTCGCACCGGTGTCCCAGCGGGCGACGAGGCCGGTCCTCCGGAGCCGGAGATGCCAGTGCCGGATGAACTGAATTACGATATGTGGCTGGGACCGGCACCGTATGCCCCATATACGCTCAATCGCGTCCATCCGCGGCAAAGCTATGACCGACCCGGCTGGATGCGCGTGCCCGACTGCTGCGAGGGAATGGTCACCAACTGGGGCGCCCATCTTAATGACATCGCTCAGTGGGGCAACGGCACCGACCGCACCGGGCCGGTCGAGGTCGAGGGCAACGGCAAATATCCTCGCGACGGCCTCTGGAACGTGCTGCTGAGCTTCGAACTCGAATATAAATACGCCGACGGCGTGAAACTCTTCTACAGCATCAGCCAGCCGCACGTGCGTTTCGAAGGCACCGAAGGATGGATCCAGGCCGACTACAACGACCGAAGTTTAAAGGCCGAGCCGGCGTCGATTTTGAAATCGCCCATCGGTCCGGATGAAATCCACCTGCCGTTGAAGAGTGAGAAGCGGGACTTTATCGATACTGTTAAAACGCGAGGCCAGACACTGGCCGATGCCGAAGTCGGGCACAGAACCAACTCACTCTGCCAGATAGGACACATCGCCATCCAGCTCGGCAGGAAGCTGCGATGGGACCCGAACGCAGAGAAGTTTATCAATGACGATGCCGCCAACCGGCTGCTGAGCCGGCCGATGCGAAGCCCGTGGAGACTCTGAATTTACTATTTTCTATTTACTATTGAAATATTTGTGACAGGGTAGAAAAATGAAAAGCTACAGAACAAAAAAGACACATACAATCACTCGCCGGCAGTTTCTTAAAGGCTCGGCCGTCGCGGCAGCAGGTTTTTTAGCCCCGACAATCGTCCCGGCCTCGGTTTTCGGAGCCGATGCGCCAAGCAATCGTATTACAATAGGTTTTGTCGGCGTCGGTCGGATGGGGTCGGGCGACATGCGCGAGCTTCTTGGATTCAAAGAAGCACAGATAATCGCCGTCTGTGACGTCGATGCCAACCGTGTCCGAAACGCACAAAAAACTGTCGAAGCACATTATGCTAAACAAAGCGCCGGGGGAACTTACAAAGGATGTGCAACGTTCGGCGACTACAGAGACCTGGTAGTCCGGGACGATATTGACGCCGTTTGTGTTGTCACTCCCGACCATTGGCACGCGCTGCCCGCGATTGCCGCGGCCAAAGCGGGCAAGGACATCTTCCTGCAAAAGCCACTGACACTTACCATTCAGGAGGGTCGGGTCCTGAGTGACACAGTTCGCCGGTACAATCGTATCTTCCAGGTCGGAAGCCAGCAGCGCTCAGATTCGCGGTTCCGCCAGGCCTGCGAACTGGTCCGCAACGGTAGGATCGGCAAGCTTCATACTGTCAAGGTCGCCTTCGACACTGACCCCGGCACCGACCCGCAGCCGACTATGCCGGTACCTGATAATCTTAATTACGACATGTGGCTCGGCCAGGCTCCCTGGGCGGCTTATACTGAGAAGCGTGTCCATCCTAAGACCGGCTACGGTCGGCCCGGCTGGCTGCGTATCGCCGCTTATGGCGCCGGCATGATAACCGGCTGGGGCGCCCATCACAACGATATCGCACAGTGGGGCATGGGAACCGAATACACCGGCCCGGTCGAAATCCAGGG
>CAZHBL010000470.1:0-4698 GCA_964530105.1 uncultured Pirellulales bacterium
TGGACCGACCAGGCTCAGATAAAGGCGGATGACAAAGAAAAGCTGAAAGTGCTTTTTGAATAGTCAAATCCATCTGCAATATGAAAACCTGAAGAAAGGGTGTTTATGAAATCAAAAGACAATCCTACGGCAAGATCGATACTGAAGAAAGACGATCAGATCGTTATCGCTGGAGCCGGCGGCTTTATCGCCGGGTCGCTGGCCCGTTATTTTCACGATCAGGGTTTCACGCGTATTCGTGCGATCGATAAGAAACCCCTTCCCGAATGGTATCAGGTTACCGACCGAGTCGAATCCCTGTGCCTGGACTTGAGCGACGACTATAACTGCCGAAAGGCCTGCGAGGGCGCGGTCGAAGTCTACAACCTCGCTGCGGATATGGGAGGTATGGGTTTTATCGAACGCTTTCGTATCGAGTGCCTGCGGAGTATCCTGATCAACACCCACATGATCGAAGCGGCGTATCGTGCCGGGACTCAGCGGTATTTCTACTCATCATCGGCCTGCGCTTACAATGTTGAACTTCAAAAGGATCCGAACGTGCGGGCCTTGAAGGAATCGGACGCCTACCCCGCCATGGCCGAACGCGGTTACGGCTGGGAAAAGCTTATGTCCGAGATGTTCTGCCAGGAATACTGGGCCGAACGCGGCCTGCACACCGCCATTGCCCGCTTCCACAATGTCTACGGCCCGCACGGTACATGGGACGGTGGGCGCGAAAAAGCCCCGGCGGCCCTTTGCCGCAAGGTCATCGAAGCCAAGGATACGGGCAAACACGAGATCGTAATCTGGGGCGACGGTCACCAGACTCGCAGCTTCATGTATATCGACGACTGCACAAAGGGCATAGACATGATTATGCACTGCGAGGAATTAATCGCTACGCCGGTCAACTTGGGTTCCGATTTTCTGATTTCGATTAACGATCTGGTCTCCATGACGGAAAAGATCGGGGGCATCAAATTGGAACGACACCATGACATGGATGCGCCGCGAGGCGTTGCCGGGCGAAACAGCGACAACACCTTCATCCAAAAGGTTCTTGGATGGGCCCCGAGCACGCCGCTGGAAGAAGGCATGAAAAAAACGTATACCTGGATCGAACAGCAATACGCAGATCGTAAGACGGGCAAGCGAACCGTGAGCTAAGTGATAGATGTTCCATGACTCGGCAACCCAAAACTAAAATAACCGACATTGTGGGAAACATCCCCTACCGTTTGGCACTGGCAGGCGGATGGATTGATCAGCCCTACGTTTCGAAGCACAATCCTTCTGCACCCGGTTCGATGGTCACGGTGCAGGTCGTGCCCGAGTTCCGTTTTATGGACCGCAGCGGTATCTGTTCCAGCACGCGTATTATAGCTATGAAAATATGGAACGGAGAAATACCTGATCGCGACAAAGCCGAGTTGGTCAGGGAACTCTATCATCTCGAAAACGAAGGCAAATCCGAGCTCTCGGGTTCCCAGGACATGATCGGCCTGATATATCCCGGCATCAACCGGCTGGATTACGACATAAATTATGAGGGCGGATACTTCCCCCGGCATATCGAATCCAGCAACGATCCGGACATTGCCGCCTGGCTCAGTTCGGTCCTCTATCTGGTACCGATGAACCAGCGCCCGGATGGATACAATCCCCTTCGGCGTAAGAACTTCGATCCGCAGTGGGTGGCCCGGCTCGGCAAATCGGGCCGGGACTGCTTCGATGCGATTATCAGTAAGGACCTGGTCGGTCTCGGTGCGTCATTTAACGACTGCATGCTTTGCTGGGAGACGATTCTGCCGGACGTGGTCGAGCATCCGACTATAAAGCTGGATCTCAAGGCTTTGCTGAGATTCTATCAGGAAAACTATCCGGGCACCATGTTCTCCGGTTGCGGCGGCGGCTACATGTATGTCGTATCGGAAACACCAGTACCCGGCGGCTTCCAGGTAAAAGTAAGGATACAAAACGCATGAACACGAAGGGACAATCCGAAGTAGTCCTTTGTGCGCCATTTGACGACATACATATCAAGGACATACGTCTGCTGCATGAGGCGAGCCGATTGGGCCCGGTCCACATCTATCTATGGGACGATGCCGCGATTAATACTATAACCGGCAAGGAGGCCAAATTTCCTCTGGCCGAACGGCAATACCACCTGGAATCAGTACGCTATGTAACCAAGGTCACGGTTGTCTGTATAAACGATGCGAATGTGTTGCCGGATGAGGCACTGGCTACGGCGGACACATGGGTAGTACATGTAAGCGACGACATACCTGCCAGGCAAGCTTACTGCCACACACACGGATTGACATATAAGGTTTTTTCCGACACCGATCTGGTCGATTTGCCGGTAATTGAAGTCGATACCAACACCAGCAACAAAAAAGTCCTGGTAACCGGATGTTTCGATTGGTTTCATACAGGGCACGTGCGATTCTTCGAGGAGGTATCCGACCTCGGCGACCTCTATGTTGTCGTAGGGCACGATGCAAACATCCGGGCTCTGAAAGGGCCGGGCCATCCCATGTTCGATGAGCAGAAGCGTTTGTATATGGTTCAATCCATACGCTATGTCCGGCAGGCCATGATCTCAACCGGCAATGGCTGGCTCGATGCCGAACCCGAAATCCGGCGCATCCGGCCGGACATATACGCCGTGAATCAAGATGGTGACCAGCCAGTTAAACGCCGGTACTGCGAAGAAAACGGCATTGAATATGTAGTACTCAAACGGCTGCCCCGGCAAGGATTGCCCCGGCGAGAGAGTACAAAGCTACGCGGATTCTAAAGTTTTATGGTGAGGATAGGGACACAAATAAACTTAAATTCGAAGGGATAATAAAAATGAAAAAACCAGCCAGCAAAGCGTTCGTTTTAGTCGTTATTGTTGCCGTAATGCTAATTGGAGGTTGCGGCGGGCAAAATGAGCCACCGGATATAAAGAAAAGCAAAGCCATCGCCGCTGAGAATATAGAGCTGAAAAAACAATTAGCACAAAGCAGCAAAGAAATCGAAAAGCTCAAAGACCAGCACGTCAGGGAACTCGACGAGCAAAAACAACTGCTTCAAACATGCCTGCAGGAAAAAGAGACCTGGCAAAATAAGTCCCGGCAAAACATCCGAAGCCAGGTAAAAGGTGTTCTTGACACCGTTCTGGAAGAGAACAAGAAACTTCGCGACGAAAACACCAGGCTCAAGGCGCAAATCGAGGAACTTCAAAAACAGCCGCAATAGGACGGTTTCACACTTTAGGGACGGCTTCGATGCACTCCGGCAGGTTTTCCTTCGGGTAACGCTTTTTCCTCGCCGCGGCGACGAGTCCCAGGAACATTGGCTGGGGCTTCAGCGGCCGGCTGGTCAGGCAGGGATGGGCCTGGGTGCCGAAGAAATACGGATGGACCGGCAGCTCCAGTATCTGCATAATCGGCTGATTTGGGGCTTTGCCGGAAAAGACCAGGCCGGCCTTTTCCAACTGCTCGATATAGCAAGGATCAACCTCGTAACGATGCCTGAAACGCATTCTGATCGAATCGGCCTTGCCGAAGAGTTTCCATGCCATTGTATTCGACTTTATTTCAATGTCACGTCCACCGAGACGCATATTTCCGCCGAGTCCTTCTATCTTTTTCTGCTCTGGCAGGATGTCTATCACCGGCTCGGGACAATCCGGCTCAATCTCGGTGCTGTTGGCGCGGGCCAGGCCGCAGACATTGCGGGCAAATTCTATTACCGCCATCTGAAAGCCAAAGCAGATTCCCAGATAGGGCAGATTATTTTCCCGTGCGTATTTTATGCAGGCGATTTTTCCCTCTGCGCCGCGGGTTCCGAAGCCGCCCGGCACGATTATGCCGTCTACATCATTAAGCTGCCCGGCTGCGTTTTTGTCGGTAATGTCGGTAGTGTCGATCCATTTTATTCTGACGTCGCAGCCCAGGGCTATGCCGGCGTGCTCTAAAGCGTTGATGATCGAGGCATAGCTGTCGCGCACCGATGTGTACTTGCCCGTGATGCCGATATTTACCTTACGATCGATCTTGCCCATCTTATCGGCGAAATCGCACCACATGGCCCAGGCCTTGCGTTCGTTTCGCAGATTGATCCGGTCCTCGATTTTCAGCAGCCTGGCCACTTCGAAATCCAGGCCGACCTCACGGAGCATTGCCGGGATCATATAAATGCTGGCAGAGTCCGGCAGGCTGATGACCCTCTCGAACGGGACGTTGCTGTAAACGCTGATTTTCTGCCGGACCTTTTCGGTCGCGGGGCTGGCCGCCCGGCAGGCTATAATTGAAGGTTGAACGCCGCACTGCATGAGCTGCTTGATGCCCAACTGGGCCGCCTTGGATTTCTGCTCGCCCAAGGTTTTCGGCTCCATTATATACGTCAACGCCACGAAACAACTGCTGTTCGGCCCTTCTTCGTAGGCCAATTCGCGCATCGCCTCGATATAGTAGGCATTCTCCAAGTCGCCGACCGTGCCGCCTATCTCGACGAAAACGATGTCGGCGCCGGATTCTTTGGCCAACTGGCGCAGTTTCAGCTTGACCTCGCCTGTGACGTGGGGAATCATCTGGACGTCTCTGCCGAGATAGTCGCCGTGGCGTTCCTTGTTGAGAATCGAGCTGAATATCTGGCCGCTCGTTGCGAAATTCGCCTTGCTCAAATCCAAATCGAGCATCCTCTCGTATGTGCCTAAGT
>CAZHBL010000471.1:0-1759 GCA_964530105.1 uncultured Pirellulales bacterium
GCTGGTTCAGCAGCCGGATAACGAGAGATTGCTCGAACATATCGGCTCCAGGCTGAAGGATCCGCCGGCGTTTCTTGAGAAACTGCAGGCTCCCGGTCTTATCCGTGAGCAGAGTCTCGACGTCCTGCACTTGAAGAAAGGCAAGGTTCTGGAAATACATTCTATGCCTTTGATCCGAGAAGGAACGGGCACTGTACAGATTTGGAGCTTCCGGGACATTACCGGGCAAAAGAAGGCGCAGGAGAACCTCGTGTGCACATAGAAACTTCAGCAGGAAGTTTGCAGGAACATTTCTGTTAAGCCAAGGCGCTGTTAGACGGCAGCGGACCGGCGGTGTTTGTAAATGGTATCTAAAGCCAATTCCATGACCTCCACAGGATAGGAATCTATTTGCAAAGCTAATACGCAACCTCAAAGGGCCGAAAAAAACCATCCTTGATTTCATGCTCCACATCGCTTATATTCTATGTCGATTTATCAACATGTTGTTTCTCTGCGGAAGTATCAAGGTACTGCCTCCGCGGCTTAAATATTGTGATATTTAGTTGATGTAATAAAAGCGAGGTAACTTATCCAGTCAATGGAGACTTTGTATGAACTTGCGTAAGCGTGTTCGCGAAATAGTAGATATTGCCAAGCCAGGTGACAGCTTGAGCAAAGGATTCGATATATTCATCGTTACACTGATCGTCCTGAACGTTGTCGCCTTGATTATGGAATCGGTCAAGAACATTCATGCTTTAGCGCCCAGGCTTTTCAGTGTCTTTGAATTTGTCTCGGTAATAATATTCTCGCTGGAATACCTTGGACGTGTCTGGTCAAGTGTAGAAATACCGAAATACCATAAGCCCATAAGCGGACGGCTGAGATTCATGGCCACGCCGCTGGCCTTAGTGGATTTGTTCGCCATTCTTCCGTTTTATCTGCCCTTTACCGGCATCGATTTGCGTTTCCTAAGGATGTTGCGTATGATGCGTATATTCCGTGTTGCCAAACTTGGGCGATATTCCCAGTCCCTGCAGATGCTGCAGCGAGTTATGACAGTGAAGAAGGAGCAACTCATATGCTCACTGTTTATTCTTCTATTGCTTGTGATTGTCGCGGCTTCCATGCTGTACTATGCAGAAAACAGCGCTCAACCGGGAAATTTTTCGAGTATCCCGGCAGCAATGTGGTGGGCGATCTCAACCTTGACGACGGTGGGATACGGTGACGTATACCCAGTCACCGGACTTGGAAAACTGATGGCTTCCATCATCGCGGTCCTTGGAATTGGAATGTTTGCTCTGCCGACGGGCATTCTCGGAGCGGGCTTCGTCGAAGAGATGGGCCAGCGACAAAAACCAATACAGTGCCCAAGCTGCGGAAAAGAAATAGGCAGCAACTTTCGTTAGGGTATGATTTTGGAGACAATTTCTATGTCTCTGTACAAGGAGATTTCATCCTACACACAATTATCAGCCGCTCCCCGAGAAGGCCGGAACTGCCGGTATTGTAATCTTAGGCCTTATCGGATTTTGGCTTCGATGAACTTGACTATGTTGTAGACGACAGAATTGCATGGGACGGGCAATTCGAAATTTGCGGCTAATCTTATGACGGCTCCGTTCAGGGCGTCGATTTCGGTCGGTTTTTTCGCGGCTATGTCCTGCAAGGTCGAGGATTTGTGCTCGGCCGTATCGGGTACGAGTTTGCCGTAGAAGACCTCAAGAAAATCCTTCGCCGATTCCCAGTGGGTTTCGTAGCCGGCCTTTGTCAT
>CAZHBL010000471.1:1859-4684 GCA_964530105.1 uncultured Pirellulales bacterium
GGAATCCCGTAATGACACGTGCCGTGTAGACGGTTGCCTTCTCGAAAAAGGATGTGAAAGCCTCCGCATTGCCCCATCCATTCTGGAACAGCACGATTTTCGTGTTCTTGGAAAACGGGGATTTATGTTCACAGAGGTCTTTCGCAGCTTTGAACGAATCGAAAGATTTAGTACATACAAGTACGTAGTCGAAGATCTGCCTGTCAAGCTCATCCAGCGATGTATAGCAGCCGAATTTCGACGGCCCGGCGTGATATTCCCCGAAAATCCCTGTTCGGACCAGGCCGTCTTTCAGCAGAGCCTTAACCGTGTTTTCCCGTGCGATAATATCGAGACGGGCGCCGGATTTCAGCAGGCAGCTCGCCAGCCCCAGCCCTACCGCCCCGCCGCCATATATTAATGCTCTCATGTTCGCAGCCGCTCTCAAAGTAAATCCGAATCTTTCAAAACCTGCGAACATTATATACGTTCGGCGCGGCTATTGCTATTCTGTTTGCTCCAAATCGCCGCCGTGAGGTTTTTCCGTGCCGGATGGAGAACTAACCAGCATCGACTTCAAACGAAAATACGCGTAAAAACGTTCGCGGTAGAAGGTCGAGGCAAATGCCAGAATCAAGAACGGCAGATTCAACATATAAATAGTGATTGCTAAAATCAAACTCCCGACGAGCACTTCAGGTATCTGATTAATGAGTTCATCGGCCGACGGTCTCATCGAAATCAGGAAGTATATGAACATTCCCACCAGTGAAATGACTATTGTCCAGAAAGCCAGCCAGAGCATAAATCGCTTCGGGCCATACTGCTTCCGGCAGCACCAACCGGCCAAAACGAAGACGAGCAGCATAATGACGATTTCCAGTACCTGAACTACCATAACCTCTCTACTCCCTCTCAATGACCAGGTCTGATTCGAAACTACCGCAATAAAAGTAGCTGCCAGAAGTACAATGAAGGCCAGCAGGACACTGATAAATCGATTCCGGTTGCCGAGCTTGTATGCCAGCAGCCACAACACAGCCAAGCCTATCACAAGGGCGTCAACCAGCATACCGAAGACCACCAGTATCGTGGTAGGTACTCCAAGAACAGGCAGAAACAACGACCATAACAAACGGATAATAAAAATCGGGATGAGTATAAGCAACACGCGGGGATCGTGATTATCCTTGAAAAGCAGAATTGCAAGCGCCAGAAATATCCATATTCCGAAAGCAGGCATGCTGTAATACCACTTCCAGGGATAAATCGTCGCCGTGCCTTCTTTGATACCCAGGTTGCCGATATCCTCAGAAGAATCTATCGCCGGGATAATCCGCAACCGGCCCCATACGCCCGAAGGTACTCGCCACGAGTACGAGCATGAACCGCCTCAGCCAAACTGGAACTTGCCGGAGGTTATTTCTTTGTCGCCCTTAAAGATTGCGAATGCCGGCGGATACCTTCTGTCATTTCGATACGACTCTCCGGCGGCTCCGATCAACTGATAATCCATCGTTAGTAATTGACCCTTGCGCTGCACTGTGATGCGTTGTTCGAGCGGCCCGCCGGCTTTGAGAATGGCTGGTTCGCCGGGCCCCACCCGTATTGGACCCAGCCGTGTGGTATCCCCGTATGGGTAGTACATAAATCCGCTTTTGAGGTGGAGTTCCGAGACCCTGTATGTGCCGGGCTCCAGCATAATGCTCTTGCCGGGCTTCTCGAAAGTTTGCTTCTGGTTACCGCTCTGTAAAATCAGTTGTTCGATGTTCCCGCCTTCGAGTTTCAGCTCATACGTGATAGGCTGTTCGGATTGCGAATTCGACTGGTTGCCGAGCGCAACACTACTTGTAATAATCAGGACACAGAGAAAAAGCCGCCGTGTAAATCCGCGTAAACGCCGTTTCGTTTCCATATCTACATCCTCGCTTATCAAAATGCCGCTGCATATTCGATATATCGGCAGTTCATGTTAAACAGATCGACCGAACGAATAAAGAAAAAAGTTGTTGAAGAAACAAACCGTCTGGCTTAAACTTGTTGCTGCACAGAGCTTAGAGGGGCATTGATAACGCCGTGATTTGGAAAAATTCGACAGGTTAGAGGCAACAGAATGAAAAAGCTGATATGTCCGAAATGCAAGAAGGTTCATCTTCATTCCATCGACGATAAATGTCCCGGCTGTGGAGGAACGGACTACCATGACTTTGAGAATAACGATGCGTATCTTCGCAAAGAAGTTGAGGTCGTTCTTGAGGAAAGACGGAAACTCGGCCTGGACGGCCTTGTGGGCGGTCTGAATAACGTGATTATTAATACCGAGCCGGACAGGCAAAAAGCCGCCGTCGATGAGTTTCTGAGATACACCGGCCTGAATGTCGCCGAGGTGTTCGAGGATTCCGATTTTCGCACGGTGGTTCTTAAGGCCGAAGGTTCCGCTGATTTTTTAATCAGGTCCCGCAAGAAAGAAAATCCCTTTTTATCAATGAACCGGTTTTTCAAATCCGGACACGTTCCGAACACCCGACTGGAAGCGTTTGTGTTCGAGACGGCAAATATCGAACAGTATGTCTCAATCCAGAAGCAAAGAGGCATCGAGTTTCTCACAAATGATATTATCAATACGTGCAACTTCTCTTTCATACAAACGGTTCCATCCGCATATACAGGCAACTCCATCGGCATTATTCAATGGCGCCGGAGCAAAGGTAATTACGCTTCATCGGATTCCACGCCTCTGGACTGGCAATTCCAGAAGCCCAATGGTTCAGCCACGAAAAACATCAAGGAACTGGACCACGCGGCAACAAGAGTCAGGGCCGAAGACAGAGATGCGGCGGTAATTG
>CAZHBL010000472.1:0-4681 GCA_964530105.1 uncultured Pirellulales bacterium
CACGCACAATAATACGAAAGTCCTCCTCTTCAAACTCATCTGTGCTAAAACCGACATTGCCGGCGCACATCGCTGGGCTTGAACCAATGAAGATATGGTGCTGTCTGCTGGCAGCGGAGTCCGGTTGGTGCACAATCGGCAGGCGAATATTGCTTGCCCGAGCAACGTGGCTTTGGAATTCTTCAGCGGCGTAAATCTCACTCGGCGGGGCGTCTTCTGCTGTTATGATGTCCCAATTGGCGAGGTTAGCCAAGTTCACGCCACGTGGAACAGCGGCAGAAACAGTACAAACCATCAGGGCATACAGCGAAATTATCATCGTCACGACATAGCGAGGCATAATATTATCTCCTTCGTTATAATCCGTAGGAACTGCATGAGCCGGGACACTTTACTTGGCCGGACCATACACTCGTTAGCAAAGTACCCGTTAGCCGCATTTCTCACAGCCTTGATTGAAAAAAGCTCCTTTTTACCGGTATAGCGTGGTTATAATAAACAAGTTAATCCACGCAAAAAAACCATACCATGAAAACACAGTGTAAATCAGAAACCTTCCTATTTCAAACAAAAACTAAACGCGATCTGGTCGCCCATTTCAACGGCGGACTGCTGTTACAACAGATCAAACAAATCACGGATATCATCAAGAAATTCGCTGGATGCTTCACCGATCACCGAGATGCCAATTCGATCGAGCACACAGTGGAAGAACTCCTCGCACAACGTATCTATGCTCTGGAATTAGGCTACGAAGACCTCAGCGACCATGACGAGTTACGTAATGATCCATTACTGGCTATTCTGGCAGGCAAAGATGATACGTCCGGCACAGAAAATCCGGCCTGGTCCACAACAGTGCCCTTGAATAAGCTCGGTTTGCCTCGAATTCAACTGTATTCTGTAAGCTCAATGCTGGATTCCTGTTGTCTTCTCAGCCGGAGGATCGCCAACGATGGGTCGGAGGTAGTCTTTAGCCCTGAGCGTAGCCGAACGGAGGAGAGATCCGGTTTCGAAGGAAGACAATTATCGCCTGCGAGCCATGCAAAATGCCGCCACTGCTGCGTATCGAGTTTTATACCTTTTTTTGCGCCGATACACCTTAAAAGCGCCGACGAATTTATGTCATTTTTCGTGATATTGGAAATTAAGTGCCGAAAGCGAAGTGCGATAAGATTGCTCCAGCAGTAATATTCGAAGTTGCCGACCGGCTGGCCGCAGCTCTTGAGATAATCGTACGATAATCTCGCCCCCTGTCGAAAGAGCCGTGTGGTCTTTATTCTGCTGAAATCCAGCAGAGTTTCCACATTTATTAAAAAGGCAGGGTTTTTAGCTCGGCTTTTTTATAGATTCCCACTTGCACAGAAATGACGTATCAGATTGATGCTGAAGAGTTGATTTTTTTAATCAGGGCCGGAAGCTCGGCGGCGATTTTGAAAGAGCCTGCATTATCTTGTCTTCCAAATATAAACCTTTATGGGACAATTCCGTTTCCGAAGGTTTTTGTATCTCCAGCAGAAAATTGTTCAGATTCAATTATTCGACTGCTGTCTGGGTATTCTGATTTCTTTAATCCAGCAGTACAGAACCGGCACAACGAATAAACTGATGAGAACTACCAGCATTCCTCCAAAAGAAGGGATTGCCATAGGAACCATGATATCCGCGCCCCGCCCGGTGGAGGTCAGCACGGGAATCAGAGCCAATATGGTGGTGGCCGCGGTCATCAGGCAGGGCCGAATTCGCCGCTGGCCCGCGGCAATCACAGCCTTGCGCACGTCGGCCACGCTCTCGACCTTCTGCATGCTGAAGCTCTGCTCCAGGTAGGTCGCCATGATAACACCGTCATCCGAAGCAATTCCGAACAGCGCCAGAAACCCCACCCATACCGCCACGCTAAGATTAATCGTATGCACCTGAAAAAGCTGCCTCATTCCGACACCGAAGACTGAAAAATCAAGAAACCACGGTTGAGCATACAGCCAAATCAGTATAAAACCCCCCGCCCAGGCCACAAATATACCTGAGAAAACCAACAACGTGGTTGGAATCGATTTGAATTGAAAATACAAAATTAGAAAAATGATGAACAAGGCCAACGGCAGCACTACGGCCAGTTTTTTCTGAGCTCGAATCTGGTTTTCATAGTTACCGGCGAAGGTATAGCTCACACCGGGAGGTAAGATCAATTCACCGTTGTCTATTTTGCTTTGCAAATAACGCTGACTCTCTTCAACGACATTAACTTCTGCATTGCCGGGCTTCATGTCGAAAAGAACATATCCGGTAAGGAACGTGTCCTCACTCTTTATGACCTGCGGGCCGCGGACGTAGCGAATCTCGGCAAGCTCAGTAATCGGAATTTGCTGCTTACCTGCTTTTGCGGGAACGAGAATTTTCCCCATAGTCTCAATTGTGTCACGAAGCTCTCGCTGGTAGCGCACACGAACCGGAAACCGCTCCCGGCCCATAACCGTCGTGGTAATTTTTTTGCCGCCTATGGCAACCTCAACCACATCCTGGAAATCGCGTATTTTTACTCCGTATCGATCCAGAGCCTTCCTATCAGGAACTATTTCCAGATAAGGCTTTCCCACAATCCGGTCGGCAATAACTGCGTCAGGCTCGACGCTGGGAACCTCTTTTAAGAATTGTTCGATCTGCAGACCTACCCCCTCTATCGTTTCGAGTGAAGGACCTTTTATCTTAATACCCATAGGAGCGCGCATGCCGCTTTGAAGCATGACAATTCGTGCGGCAATAGGCTGGAGCTTCGGAGCCGAGGTCGATCCGGGAATTTGACCTGCTTTGACTATCTCTTCCCAAATATCGTCAGGCGTCTTAATATGGTCGCGCCACTGTCTGAAAGGCCGTCCATCCGGATCAGAGATAAGCTCACCACTGGAATCTCTTACGAATTGGCCTTTCTTGTTATCGTAACGGTAGTTGACTCTCCTGCCGTCCTTGTCAGTTTTATATTCAGGTTTATAATTGATAATCGTCTCGACCATGGAAATCGGTGCCGGATCCAATGGACTTTCAACTCGTCCTATTTTACCCGCAACGGCATCGATCTCTGGAATGCTGCGAAAAGCCATATCCTGCATTGCCAGAATCTCCGTAGCCTCCCCAATGGAAGCGTGAACCATCGTCGTAGGCATATACAGATAAGAACCCTCATCCAGCGGCGGCATGAATTCCTTTCCGAAGCCCGGAAATTTCTCACCGCCCCTGACCCAAAAAGTGGTTGATCTTGTTGTATTCGGGTCGATATTGACCTTTTGGGCCGCGGCAGGTACCCAGTCAAAAGTTCTGTCAAACCCAAGCCATGCCGTAAGGCCCAAACATATTACTAAAACCACAACTGAAATAAGAATCACCTTATGCGCCAGCATCCAGCCCAGAACAGCCGGATACGCTATAATAAATAATCTGAAAAAGCTGAGAAGAACCCCTACCAGGACGGCTACAAAAATAAAATTACGAATGAATCCTAACTGGGGCCCTAAAGGCTCCCAGAAAATACTCAAGAGCACCGCCACAAAGATGACTACGAGGAAATTAGCGATCAAAGGTATTTTTGCTTTAAGACGCTGAGGTATTTGATTCTGTGCAAATCCATAAACAGCAAAAAGTAAAATAATCACTCCACCGAAACTTACAATGAATGATCTCATGCTAATTCCATGAACGGCAATCAATATCCCCACGAAACCAATTATCCCGTAGAAAATCCAGCGTAACTTTTTGCCGGACATTTTCCCTGTAAAAAGAATAAGTGCCCCGGCCGGTATTACGGTAAGGGCAATAATGATGGAGGCAAGCAGCGCAAAGGTCTTTGTAAACGCCAGAGGCTTAAAAAGCTTGCCCTCGGCGCCGGTCATAGTAAATACGGGCAAAAAGCCAACGATTGTAGTAGAGACCGCGGTCAGGACGGCGCTGCCGACCTCACTGGCTGCGCGGTGCACCACCTCAAGTCTCGGCGCATCGGGTGACGCTCTTTCAAGATGGCGTAATATGTTCTCACAAATAACAATGCCCATATCCACCATGGTACCGATAGCTATCGCGATACCCGACAGAGCGACAATATTCGCATCGACGCCGAAATACTTCATGGCGATAAAGCACATCAATACCGCCAGAGGCAATAAGCCGCCGATGAGCACACTGCTTCGCAGGTGCATAACCATAAGAATGACGACGATACAGGTAATAAGAATCTCCTGGATCAGCGCATCATTGAGTGTGCCGAGCGTTTCGTAGATAAGACCCGTGCGATCGTAGAACGGCACAACAGTCACCTTTGAAACCGTCCCGTCTTCCAGTGTCTTTTTAGGAAAACCTGCTGAAATCTCTTCTATCTTTTTCTTTACGTTCTTTATGACCGCCAACGGGTTTTCGCCGTATCGCGCTACAACGACGCCGCCAACGGCTTCGGCCCCGTCTTTATCGAGGGCCCCGCGTCTAAGCGCGGGACCGAGCGTGACAGTTCCAATATTTTTTATGCTTATAGGGACATTATTATTGACTTTGATAACGCTGTTCTCGATGTCCTCGACGTGCTTAATAAAACCAATGCCTCTTATGAAATACTCGACCCGGTTCAGTTCGATACTTTTTGCGCCGACGTCAACGTTCGAGCCTTTAACGGCCGTATAAACTTCCGGAAGTGTCACGT
>CAZHBL010000473.1:0-4681 GCA_964530105.1 uncultured Pirellulales bacterium
TGTCGGCCTCTTTATTATCACTATTACATCTCCAGATTTCGGCTAAAGTTCACATATATGCGACCTTCCTTTATTCGCTGTATTAATTCGGCTTCTCGATCGGGATAGTACTCCAAAAAACATATAGCTTCCTGTGTCACCGCCATATTGTAGCGATTGCGATTTTCCAATGGCTCATTGTCCGTTTGCTTCATAAGGTCCAGATGTGAACGTACAATATCTGCGAAAGCCCGACGGGTCTGCTCTTCCGAGTATCCCCATGTATAATCCGGGCAATTATCATTCGTCACAAATATGGTCCAATCTGACAAATCATCAGAGCCCCAGGCCGTTACTAATGATGAACAAATCAATAACATCCAAAGAATAGAGATGTGGATGATGAAGCCGGAATGGCTTCTCGAATCTGTTGTAATTATGCTCTGCCTAAACATGTCTTGATGCTCCCTTAAACTCGGCATTTTCACTTTTTAATAATGACTTGCCTGAGTCCTGCTCTTTTGCTGTAATGCTTTTGTTTATTTCAGCGTTTCAAGATATTTCAGGCTAATCGGTACTTGATCCAGGGCATTTTTAGTTTCATCTTCGATGAAATAGAGTCTGACGTTCTGTTTTGCCGCCTTGCGAAACAGGGCCGGGAAATTGATCACACCGCTGCCAACAATATGCAGGAAACGTCAGAGCCTTCTAAATTCTCACCGGAAGAGCCGGTGGATTACTATTGATTTAGAGACTCGCCAGACGGCGATTTATACGCATTATAATAAATTTGACGGCATCGGATTATTTGTCATCCTGAGCCCTTCGCTTCGCTCGAGGGCAGGCTTAGCAAAGGATCTGGGATATGAATAAACGTTAGAGATTCTTCACTACGCTGCGCTCTGGCTAAGGGACGCCTTACAGTGCGTTCAGAATGACAACTTCTGCACAAGTATTTATCATAATCCATATTATGCTTACTTTATCATTAACAAAAGATTTTTCCAATGGTAAAAGATAATTGCAGCGACGGCTCTCATCAGGAGAATTGCACCGGCTTGATTGACCTTTGGCCCGTCGAAGCGGACGGCTATGGCAAATAACTTACCCGGAGAATCACGACCGACTACGGCAACGATCCCGAAAACTGGCTTGCCTTGGCCCCGTCACCCGGCAAGTTCACCTCGTGAGATGGTGGCTTCGCCTATCTCATGGGGTAAACACTAAAATTCAAACTCAGATGTCATAATAAAAAATCATCCGTCAATCCGGCTGATCCTTCAGGTGCGTCATTCGGCGCCGCATCGACGGACCTGCATTGCCGTTTTTGGAGTTGCCGGATTAATAGACAGATTTTCTCATGACAATTCTCAATTTCACTGAGAAAACAGCTGTTTTGAATCTTGACCGACATCATAAAGCATCTTATTATAACTGCTTTCTGGCAAACCTGGTTTTATGTGAAATGAGCATAAATAACAAAACAATGAAAAACAAATAAGGAGACAAATAATGAGATACTTAAAATCGCTAATTGTTTTGTTGTGTGTTGGGATTTTGGCGGGCTGCATGGAGCAACAGAAGAAAATGGGAAAAAATACATTTGGTAACGATCTGGAATTTCTTAAGAAGCACACGGACGTAGTCGTTTTGTCGGACGAAACAGGCGACGGCCGGGTGGCCGTTCTGCCGAAGTTGCAGGGACGCGTGATGACCAGCACGGCAGGGGGGATGGATGGATTGAGCTACGGCTGGATTAACCGCGAGCTGGTTGCTTCCGAGAAAACCGTCGAACACATGAACACCTACGGCGGTGAAGACCGTTTCTGGCTCGGCCCGGAAGGTGGGCAATTCTCGGTCTTTTTCAAGAACGGTGTGCCGTTTGACCTCGAACACTGGTTTACGCCGGCGCCGGTCGATACCGAGCCTTTCGAGCTGGTTTCCAAATCCAAAGACCGTGCGATTTTGAAAAAGAACATGCAGTTAGAGAACTATTCGCGTACTGTTTTCAACCTTCGTGTCGACCGAGAAGTTCGGATTCTCGGAAAAGACGATGCCGTCAAGTTACTTGGAAAAACGCCGGCGAAAGAAGTCAAAATGGTAAGCTTCGAATCAATCAATAAAGTGACTAACACGGGCGAGAAAGCATGGGAAAAAGACACCGGACTTCTGTCGATCTGGATCCTCGGCATGTTAAATCCTTCTCCGGCCACCACAATTGTGGTTCCATTCAAAACAGGGCCGGAAGAAAAACTCGGGCCCATAGTAAACGACGCCTACTTCGGCAAGGTTCCCGCGGACCGGCTGGTTGTTAAAGACGGCGTAATGTTCTTTAGCGGCGACGGGCAATATCGTAGCAAGATCGGCCTATCGCCGCTACGCGCCAAGCCGATTCTCGGCAGCTACGACGCCGTCAACCAGGTCCTGACAATCGTCCAGTACAGCAAGCCGAGAGGCACCTTTGACTACGTCAACTCGATGTGGGAGATGCAGGACCAGCCTTACAAAGGCGATGTGGTCAATTCTTATAACGATGGCCCTGCCGAGCCGGGCGCCAAGCCTCTCGGCCCGTTCTACGAGTTGGAAACTTCGTCACCGGCGGCGTCCCTGAAACCGGGCGAGACAATCTCGCACGTACATCGCACATTCCATCTGCAAGGCTCGGAAGCGGACCTCGACCAAATTGCCAGGGCAACGCTCGGAGTCACGATAGACCAGATTAAGTCGGCGTTTTGAAAGCGACCGTAACCGGCGATACTGAAAAAAAGAGTGAATGAGTCCAACAAATCCATTGAGCGATTGTGGGATTTAATAGATCCCTGCACTCTTTGTCCATGTGAATGTAAAGTCCATCGTCGCGACGGACAGACAGGTTTCTGCGGCATCGGTGACATGCCGGTCGTCAGTTCCATCAGTCCGCATTTCGGCGAGGAAAGCGTTTTGGTCGGCAGCGGCGGCTCCGGCACAATCTTCTTTGCCGGCTGCAATTTGGGCTGCGTGTTCTGCCAGAACTTCGACATCAGCCACCATCGGCAAGGCCATCTGGTCACAATCGAGCAATTAGCAAAGTCGATGCTGGAATTGCAGTATTACGGCTGCTGCAATATCAATTTCGTTACACCTACGCACGTAGCTCCGGCAATTGTCGCCGCCCTGAAGCTGGCCCGCGAAGAAGGCCTGACCTTGCCGACCGTTTACAACACGGGCGGCTACGATTCGGTCGAAACGCTAAAGCTGCTCGAAGGCTTCGTGGATATTTACATGCCGGACATGAAGTATGCCGATCCGAAAGTCGCCGGGGAGCTTTCAGCAGCACCGGACTATCCGCAGATTAATCGCGAGGCGGTAATAGAAATGCACCGCCAGGTCGGCGACCTGAAAACCGAGAAAGGCTTAGCCACTCGCGGCCTTTTAGTCCGTCACTTAGTCCTGCCGGAGAACCTTGCCGGCAGCTTCGAAATCATCGACTTTTTAGCCGAACAGATCAGCCCCAAAACAACCATCAACATCATGGACCAGTACCGCCCATGTTACAAAGCAAGTAATCACCCCAAAATAAACCGACGCCCAACTCCAGAGGAAATCCAGTCCGTCTGCCAATACGCAATCAAAAAAGGCCTGAACGTGCTGGATTAGCCGAATTTGGCTTCGTTTGGCTTTGTTTTTTTCGTCTCCACTGACTGTCTATTTGCCATAATTACCTTTCACATAAGATTTTGCGCCTGTTAGGCCCGGCACAAATTGGCTTTGTTTTTTCAAATCGCAGTCTATAAAACATACCATCAGGCATGTCATTCCGCACTTGATGCGGAATCCAAAACCATCAGCAAGACTGGATTCCTGTTTTCACAGGAATGACAAAACCATGCCGCTGAACGCAGTCATTGGGACTCCTTACGGAGAACACAGAACGCTAATAAATTGGCTTTGTTTTTCGCTACCCAAAACCGCCAAAAAACACCAAAATCTCCATAAACCTTTGCTATTACTAACCTAACACTATTTTACCCATTTTAACATTGGCTTTGTTTTTTCAACTAAGTGTTTTTTGCAAAAGCCCAATGGTTGTCATTGCGAGGCCGAAGGCCGTGGCAATCTTCTGTGTTAATAATCAGAATTCAAGATACTCCCTACAAAATGCGATTTGAGATTAACTGTGAACATCGAATTACGAGCTATCAACTAATCCATTAGTTAGATGTATATTATATCATATTCAGAGTTTAATACCAAGAAAAATCGAAAAAAATCTCCATTACACGGCGTTTTTTTTCTACCACGAAGGGCACGAAGAACCACGAAGAAAAACAATAATCAATTATAATAGTCATTAGTCGATAGAAAATAGTCAATTGCATACCCTTTTTCCTTGATTGTATGCATAAAGCATCTATAATTGAACATAGAGGATATGAGATCTCTGAAGCGGCAACGGCGTACTTTGTGATTTCTTGATTTATGCCGAGAAGCCTGGGATGTTCTACGGAAACAAAATGTATATGGGATAAATAAAGGTATATTAGGGAAGTACGTTATTTTAGGAAAACGAAATCAATAATAGGTGCCGTCCCTATTATAATTAAGAAGAATATAAGAGTAAATATTGAAAGGGAAAGAAATGTGCGTAATTATGAGGACCAAAACCCCTTGTGTATTAATCGCAATTTTCTTTGTTATGACTGGGTGTGCCTACATGAAAGGG
>CAZHBL010000474.1:0-4679 GCA_964530105.1 uncultured Pirellulales bacterium
ATCTTCCTCATGACGAACGTCTGAAAAATCTATCCATCCTTCCTACATGTGGAACAAAGTTCTTCCAATATACAGGGGATTGGAAAAAGATATATTCAGAAGATTTCACCGCGGATGAAAAAGGGAAAATCATCAGTTCTCTAAAGAAGGCTCTCGAAGCAGCAGGCTTCAAGGTCGAAAAGGTCTGGGGAGAAACAATTGAAGACCGGGGAAGCCAGATCACATATTCTGCCTTAGGCCAACAGGCCCCATTGGAAGAAAAGAGCAAATGGGACCCTGATTTCGTCAAGCGGAAGAAGATAAAAGCACTCCTTGATAAGCTTATCCCAGAGTTTTCCGTGCGACTGGGCGGTGCAACATCCATTGATGTCACCAAACCTGGCATTGACAAAGCCTATGGGGTTAGAAAACTTCGAGACATCCTCGGTATTTCATTAAAAGAGATGATTTTCATAGGCGATGCCTTGTTCCCTGGCGGAAATGACTATCCAGCTGAAGAAGCAGGTGTTGTTTCTATCCCGGTTCGAGGTCCCAATGAGACTAAACGGGTTACCGAAGCAATCATTGCTTGTTTAGATCGCGATCAGCAAGCGTGACCTTGTGAAAGGATTTTATGAGTGAATTTAAATTGCAGCGTCTGGGGCAGATAATGGAGCCGGAACCGGGCAATCCACAGGAAGTCGAAGGCACCCTGAATCCGGCTGTCGTTCGCGGCCATGATGGCAGGCTTTACCTTTTTCCACGGCTCGTTGCGAAGGGCAATTATTCACGCATCGGTATCGCCCGTGTTCGGTTTAATGAGGCCGGCGACCCTTCCGGAGTCGAACGGCTCGGCATTGCAATCGAGCCCAAAGCTGATTACGAGCGGCGGCCTGACGGCAGCGGCGGCTGCGAAGACCCGCGTATTACATTTGTCGAACCGCTCCAGCGATACATAATGACTTACACGGCGATTTCGTCTAATGGTCCGCGAATCGCTCTGGCAATATCAAAAGATTTGTTTAACTGGCAGCGATTGGGGCTTGCGACCTTCGAGCCTTATCAAGGCATCGATTTCGTCAATGTGGGCAATAAGGATGCCAGCGTCTTCCCTATCGCCATTCCGAATCACGCCGGGAAAATGCAGCTGGCCATGCTCCATCGACCGCTTTTCCCCGGCACTCGTCCGGAGGAAACCGCTCACCACCCAGCATCCCGTGAAGTAGATCTTGATCGGGAATGCATCTGGATTTCCTACTGCCCGATGGCCTTGGATGGTCCAGAACCGCATCACCTCGGCCTGTTTAACTCGCATCACCGGCTGGCAACTCCGATTGCGGCCTGGGAGCGGCTCAAAATCGGCGGCGGCACTCCGCCCGTCCTGACCCGGCACGGCTGGCTGCTCATTTACCACGGCGTAAGTAAAATGGCCAAGCCGAGCAGTGAAGGACGCTGGCTGTGCTACTCGGCCGGGGTAATGGTGCTCTCGAAGGAGCATCCGCACATAATCCGCTATCGTTCGGCAGAACCGGTGTTGACGCCGGATCTGCCGCAGGAACGCCACGGGGCCATTGCTAACGTTGTGTTCCCCACCGGCATCGACCGGCGAGATGATATTGGCTCACCTGACCGCCTCGACGTCTATTATGGGATGGCCGACGACCGGATTGGCGTGGCACGCCTTGATGTGCCTGATTTCTTACCACCGGGAGGAGTCGCCGACCCGCAGAAAGGAAAGGTATAACGCGCCAGATTTAGAAAATTCAAAACCGTGAAAGGATACCCATTATGAAACCCAATGCCGACCAGCCCAAAACTCCCGAATCGAAGCCGGGATCAAAAACCGAGACGAAGGATGATTTGAAATCCCTGCCTATGCCGGAATTGGAGAAAAAATTGGCGTCGTCGCCGGAAGGTCTCAGTCAGGCCGAGGCACAGAAACGGCTGACCCAATATGGGCCTAACGAGATTGAAGAAAAGAAAACCAATCCGTTCCTGAAATTCCTCAGCTATTTTTGGGGTCCCATCCCGTGGATGATTGAAGTGGCTGTTATTCTGTCGGGTGTGGTCCGGCACTGGCCGGATTTTTTCATTATCCTCCTTTTGCTTGTTGCCAACGCCGTGGTCGGATTCTGGGAAGAACACGAGGCGGGCAACGCCATCGCTGCCCTGAAGGCCAAGCTGGCTATCAAGGCCAGGGTGAAACGCGATGGAAAGTGGATCACCCCGGAGGCGCGTGAGCTGGTGCCGGGCGACGTCATCCGCGTGCGCCTTGGTGACGTTGTGCCGGCGGATGCTCGCTTATTGGAGGGCGACCCGGTGGAGGTGGATCAGTCCGCGCTGACGGGAGAATCATTGCCCGCCACGCGCAAACCTGGCGATGCGGTGTTTTCGGGGTCGATTATACGCCAAGGCGAAATCGGCGCACTGGTCTATGCCACGGGCGCCAACACCTACTTTGGCAAGACGGCACAACTGGTGCAGGAAGCACACACAGTCAGCCACTTTCAACGAGCGGTGCTGAAGATTGGCAATTATCTGATTATCCTCGCTGTGGCTCTGGTGGCGGTGATTATTACCGTCGCAATATTCCGCGGCGACAAGATCCTCACCACGTTGCAGTTCGCCCTGGTGCTGACCGTTGCCGCAATTCCTGTGGCGATGCCGACGGTTTTGTCGGTGACCATGGCGGTTGGCGCTCGCCTGCTCGCTAAGAAAGAGGCGATTGTGAGTCGGTTGGTGGCCATCGAGGAATTGGCGGGCGTGGACGTGCTGTGTGCGGACAAGACCGGCACCCTGACCCAGAACAAGCTGACGCTGGGCGACCCGTTCAGCGTTAACAATATTCCCGCCGAGCAAGTCATCCTCAATGGCGCGCTGGCGTCGCGTGCGGACAATAACGACACCATTGACTTGGCCGTCCTGGGCGGACTGAAAGACAAGGATTCGCTAAAGGCTTATGAGGTGGTTCATTTCCAGCCGTTCGACCCGGTGCATAAGCGTACCGAGGCCGCCGTCAAAGCCAAAGACGGAAAGACGTTCAAAGTGACGAAGGGCGCACCGCAGGTAATTTTGGAATTGTCGGCCAATGCCGGGCAAGTCAAGCCCGCCGTTGAGAAGGCAGTCAACGAATTCGCGACTCGCGGTTTCCGTTCGTTGGGCATAGCGCGGTCCGATGAAGAAGGTCAATGGCAGTTTCTTGGCGTGTTGCCCCTGTTCGATCCGCCGCGGGAAGACGCCAAGGCAACCATTGCGACCGCCGGCCAGATGGGCGTAAAGATTAAGATGGTTACGGGCGATGCACTGGCCATTGCCAGTGAAACCGCCAAAAAGTTAGACATGGGCTCAAATATCCTCGATGCTGGCGGCCTGGGCGACTCTAAAAAGCAAGAAACCACAGAGGTGGCCGAGTCCATCGAGAAGGCCGACGGTTTCGCCCAGGTGTTCCCCGAACACAAGTTCCACATTGTGGATGTCCTGCAAAAACTTGGACACATGGTCGGCATGACGGGAGACGGGGTGAATGACGCACCAGCGCTAAAGAAAGCCGACTGCGGCATCGCCGTTTCGGCCGCAACCGACGCGGCGCGAGCGGCGGCGGCCATTGTGCTGCTGACGCCCGGCCTCTCGGTTATTATTGACGCGATCAAGGAGAGCCGGAGAATTTTCCAGCGGATGAACAGTTACGCAATTTACCGTATCGCCGAGACGATCCGCGTACTGTTGTTCATGACGTTGGCGATCCTGGTGTTTAACTTCTATCCGGTGACGGCAGTGATGATCGTGATGCTGGCGTTGCTCAATGATGGCGCTATCCTGTCCATTGCTTATGACAATGTTCATTACAAGGACAAGCCCGAGGCATGGAACATGCGCATGGTGCTGGGGATTGCCACGGTGCTTGGCCTCATCGGGGTCATCGCCGCCTTCGGCTTGTTCTATCTCGGTGAGCGCATCTTTCATCTCGACCGTGCACACATCCAGACGATGATGTACTTGAAGCTGTCCGTGGCGGGGCACCTGACGATCTTCCTAACGCGCACGCGCGGCCCGTTCTGGTCGATACGCCCGGCAAAGATTTTATGGGGGGCCGTGCTCGGCACGCAAATTGTGGCGACGTTGATTGCGGTTTATGGGCTGTTTATGACACCCCTCGGCTGGGGTTGGGCCGGGTTCGTGTGGGGCTATGCCCTGCTGTGGTTCCTCTTGAATGACCGGGTGAAACTGCTCGCTTATCGTGTTCTTGATCCGTTCAAAGCAGTGGCCAAACCCGTAACAAAAGTTGAATCTCAGCCTGATGCCAAACCCGAGGCGAAACCGGCAGCGAAAGCGGAGGCCAAGGGTGAACACAATGCTGACCCCAAGTCTGAGGTCAAAGCCGGGTCTAAAGCCGATCCAATGCCTGATGCCAAACCCGAAGTTAGGCCCGAAGCCAAAGCCGAACCTAAACCTGAGGCCAAGGCCAAGACACCGTCCGATTTGACGCCGCAGATCACCAAGAGAGCCTATGAACTCTATGAGAAGCGAAGCCGTCCAGGCGATCCAGCCGTTCAGGACTGGGAGCAGGCAAAGCGGGAAATCCTAAAAGATGAAGCCAAGGCCGAGACTAAGCCCGAAGCAAAAGAGGAGTCTAATCCTGAAGCCCAAGCTGAACCTGAGCCTAAAACCAAAACCGAGCCTAAACCTGAAGCTAAGGCTGA
>CAZHBL010000475.1:0-4662 GCA_964530105.1 uncultured Pirellulales bacterium
CTTACTGGGGGATACTCGTTTTGTTTAATGTTGTGTTTTTTGTGGCGGCGTTTGCAGGATTCATGAGATACGACGTACGATAAGAAACAAGGGAAACAAAATGATCTGAAAAGTCGCAAAAAAAGAATTTCTACTGAATTTAATCTCAGCCAGATTCGTTATCGGTTTTTTGCTTTGCTTGTTTTTAATTCCCGTTACCTTAACGATAAACATCGATGAATATGTTTTCTATCGTCAAGGGAATTGGAGCTGGCCGGTCCCATACATCGCTGGTGTTTATGCTCCGGCAGTACAAGTAGAACCTGACATTACCCCCGAGAGATTTTGGGACTTGGCGATAAAGACCGGCCGAACTGTTGAGCTTGAACATAAAGGAGAAAGCCGTTCTTTTGGAATAATAATAGATCCTGTTAGACCGATTTGTCGAGTCTCCGGAGGGCTTAAGCAATAACCAATGGGCCGGGCCTGATTGACTCGGCCTTTTTTGTCAACACAAATGAGTCAATCCGGTTTATGCACGCCGGACCGTTAACATCCCCCGAGTTGCTTTAATCGATCTACCAACTCTTATAGTCAGCAACTTTTTATGAAAAAAATTCAAAAAACAATATATAAAAATGCCCGTTTCGGTGTGTAATAGGGTAATGGAAGATAAGCTGCTTATCTGGAAATTCAAGCGGGGAAGTCGCGAAGCCCTGCGGCGGATTTATGACAAGCATCATGGGCACCTGCTCAAGCTGGCCGTGGTGTTGACAGGCAACGTGGACACGGCCGAAGATGTTGTCCAGGAAGTGTTTGTTCATTTTGCCCAGTCCGACGATCGGTTTGGCCTGGCCGGCAGCCTCAAAAGCTATTTGATAACCAGCACATTGAACTGCGTTCGAAACCAACGACGGAGCAATCATCGCCGGAGATCGCAGAGTCTCGACAATGCCGAACACGTGCCGTCCATAACGAGACGGCCCGACCAATGGGCGGTTCTAAGTGAACGCATGGAGCGTTTGAGTTGTGCGATGGCTTGTTTGCCGTATGAACAAAGGGAAGTCATTACCTTGCGCATGGAAGTAGACATGACCTTTCGCCAGATAGCCAGGTTGCAGAAAACTTCCATCAGCACAGTTAATGGCCGATACAGGTATGGCATTGAGAAACTGCGCTCATTGCTCAATAGTGAGGTGACAGTATGAAATCCGCAGAAGACATAAAGAGATATTTTCAGAAATCAACGTTGAGCACGAATCCCGACAGACATGAGGCCATCTTTGAAAAGATACAGCGTGCTCAGGACCAATCAAAAATAACAGCGCCGGCTTCGTACCGGCTCAATCTCAGGAGTAATATCATGAAAAGTCCAATTACAAAATTAGCCGCCGCGGCGGTGATCATTTTAGCGGTCGGTTTCGGATTATTTGAATTTATCGACACAAGCAACACATCCGGCGTCGTCTGGGCCGAAGTCGCCCAGAGAGTGGGGGCCAGCCCGGGTGTCATCTTTCGAGTGAGAAAGACCGGTGAGGGGGACCCGAATGATCAATGGCCCAATGGCTATACCGTTATGCAGCGCAATGCAACGCTCTCACGCATGGACTGGTATCGAGGCGATCAAATACACCGAACGGTCTACTTCGATCTGGTTGGAAAGACCAAGATCTGGGTCGCGCACGACGCCGGCGTGTACAGTAAGGAGGCGATGAGCGATGAAGAGATCCAGAAGATGCGGGCAGGCGGGGTCGGCTGGACTGACCCTCAGGGTCTGATCAATCGCGGCCTGACCCGTAAACACCACAAGCTGGGTCAGAAGACGATCGACGGCGTCCTCTGCGAAGGCATTGAAACAAACGACGCTGGCGATGTCTCCAATTTCCCGGTCAAGAGCTTCTCAGCACGGCTGTGGGTCAGCGTGGAGACCGGCTACCCCGTTCTCCTGGAAATCGAGGTCATTGGAGGGGACGATGGAAGCATCCGTCACACGTCGATGGGAGACCAGTTCCAGTGGAACGTGGACCTGTCGGCCGAGGATGTAGAGCCTGAAATCCCCGCCGAGTACCGACCGTTGGAGTAGCAGACAACGGACGGCACGAAACGACCTTTCCAACGGCCGGGCTTCTTAGCCCGGCCGTTTTTATGCGCGCATCCGGCAGAGCAACACATCACACATAGTTTTTCACATCAAAAATTCCTAAAAAACAATTTTAATTTGAGCAAAACGCTGACTTGAGTTGTTATATAGGTGATGATCGATCGATCTAATATTCCGAAGAGGTGCTGATCAGTGCTCGAAGACAAGTTGTTAGTGTGGAAATTCAAACACGGCAGCAAAGAAGCTTTCTGCCGGATCTACGAAAAGTACAGAGATGACTTGCTGAGATTGGCGATTTCTTTGCTGAACGAGGCTGATGTTGCCGAGGACGTTGTGCACGATGTCTTTACCTCGTTCATACAAAATGCCAACCGTTTCCAGCTCACGGGAAGCCTCAAGGGTTATTTGGCGACGTGTGTGGCGAACAGGGCACGGAATGTGAATCAGGCATACCAGCGCCAGCAGAATCCTGGATTGGATGCTTCAGTTCCGGCGTCAAGTTCGAGCCGGCCCGAGAAGTGGATCATAATCAGCGACGAATTCAGGTGGTTAAGCAATGCGTTGGTAAAGCTGCCGTATGACCAGCGGGAAACAATACTCCTGCGAGCGCAGGGCGGAATGAAGTTCAGGCAAATCGCCAAATCGCAGAGCGTTCCGATTAAAACGGTCCAGAGTCGATATCGAATCGGGTTGGATAAATTGCGGTCAATGTTGAACGGTGAGGTGACAAAATGAATACACCGGATAATATAGAAAAACTAATACAAAACACGGTGATACATTCGAATCCCGATGTAAACCAAGCTGTTCTCAAGGAACTCCTGCAGCAATTCGACAACACAAGAGAACAGAAACAGGCTGTTATGCAGCCGAATATAAGGAGAACAATTATGAAAAATCGAATAACAAAATTATCAATCACTGCGGCAGTCATTGGCGTGGTCGTTTTGGGATTATTAGAATTCGTCGGAACTCAAAGCACATCCGGCGTCGTCTGGGCCGACGTCGCCAAAAAGGTGCAAGCCAGCCGAGGCGTCATATTCCGTAGCACCGAACACATCGTGCCGGATACGTACGACCAGAAAAGCGACTTCAGCATGCAGTACTGCACCAGCACGCAGTCACGACTCGACGGATACAAAGAAGGTGAGATCATCAAAACCATCTGGGGCGACTGCAACACGAAGACAGTAATCCTGGTCGACCATCTCCCCAGTCACAAATCATACGTCAAGATGACCCTCGAAAAGATGATGCCGGATCGTTTGCGAACGGCGGACCCGAACAGGTGGGTTCAGAAGTTCCTGTCCTGCCAGTACAAGAAATTGGGGCAGAAGACCATCGATGGCGTGCTCTGCGAAGGGATCGAAACCACGGACCCGGCCTTCTACGGCGGGGGCAATCCGCCGGAGACTCCCGTGGCCCGGCTATGGGTCAGCGTGGAAACCGGCTATCCCGTCCAATTTGAGGGTGAACGTGTATATGACGGCCAGCGTCACACATGCGTCCAGGACCAGTTCCAGTGGGATGTGGAACTGGACGAAAGTATGTTCGAGCCCAACATCCCGGCGGACTACATAGACATATCGCCATAGCAGACAGACCTAAACGCCACATAATCCAAAAGGCCGGGCCGGTCGCAGGCTCGGCCTTCTTTTTTGCGCCCTGCCGGGTAAACGACGTTGAAGTAGTAAAAATGTGTTTTTTATTTATACTAAAAGCGGCAGGTTTGGTGTGCTATAAGTAAAGAAAGATCTTTCTTATGATGTGTTGGGCTAAATGGTAGAAGACAGGCTGCTTATCTGGAAATTCAAGCTCGGCAATCGAAATGCCCTGCGCCGGATCTATGAAAAGTACAAAAATGATTTGCTCAAATTGGCCATCGCCCTGACAAACGATGTCAATACTGCCGAAGATGTCGTGCAGGACGCCTTCGTGGGTTTTGCTCAATCGGCAGCAAGAATCAAGACGAGCGGGAACCTTAAAAAGTATCTTGCCACGTGTGTCGCGAACCGGATCAGGAACCGAAAACGCGACCGGCAAAGGCACGAGGCATCCGGCATCGACGATTCGGACTGTGTCATCTCCGATTCAAAAAGACCCGAGCAATGGGCTATATTGAGCGAAGAGATGGAATTGTTGAGTGATGCGATGGCTCAGATACCTTACGAGCAGCGAGAAGTGGTCGGTCTCTATATGCAGGGCGGCATGACGTTCAGGCAAATCGCCAAAGTCCAAAATGCATCAATCAACACAATCCAGGGCCGATACCGGTACGGCTTGAATAAACTGCGGTCAATTTTGAATAGTGAAGTGTAAAAATGAAATCGATAGACAATGTAAAAAAGTTTTTCAAAAACGCAGCTATTAGTACGAATCCCAGCATGGATGAAACCGTGCTCGATAAAGTACTGATAGCGCACGAGAAAACAACGAATACAAAGTCGGCTGTAATTGAGCCGAATATACGGAGAACAATCATGAAAAATCCAATCATAAAATTAGCCGCCGCGGCGGTGATTATCTCCCTGGTCGTTCTGGGATTATTTGAATTCATCGGCACCGAAAACACTTCCGGCGTG
>CAZHBL010000476.1:0-4661 GCA_964530105.1 uncultured Pirellulales bacterium
GCACCGAATCGAGATAAAAGGGTCTGCGCCCGCTGTCTAACACGGCATCCTGCAGCTCAGAAGCCCCTCTCTCGTCGAAACGCTTATAACGGATAGGTATTTTCTCATTGCCGCCGGACATGGCAAGTTCTTCGAGCAGCCTGGATGAGATGACCTTATTCGGTTCTTCTCCGGCAGCAGAGTTTCCGGCAGCGATAATCCAATCCCGCTCGCGAAGTCCTGCTGCGTACGAAAGACCGTCCGGTTTGACTTTTGTTACAATCAAATAAAAAGCAATGTCGGGCTTGTTCGGATCGACAAAGTCTATTCTTTCCGGCGTATAAAACTTTATGCCGTATCGCTGCTCACAAACTTTACGGTCGGCCCAGCCGTGCAGACCTTCTGAGCCCATCATAACCTTCAGCAGCGGTATGATTGTCATAAAGCTCAGCGAAAACAGAATGCTTATCAATATCGCACTGACAAATATCACAACCAGCCGGGGCCATTGCGGCCAGATATACTCGAATACACGCCAAAAAGCCTTCATTCAATAATTATCCCCAAAATATGTAAAGGCGGTTCGCGAACCGCCCTTACTTACCGGTAATTCGTCACAATCCGGGCACACTAACAAACTTATCTCTATCGGTCAAGCTTAAAGGTATTGACTCCAAATGCCATTTTTGTTAGTTTTCCGCTTTTTAAGGAAGCCGTTAAATGAAAATAGACTATCTGATTTTGGGCGGGTACCAGACCAACTGCTATGTTCTCCGTAAAAATGATGCCGTACAGGATTGTCTTATCATCGATCCCGGCCTCGAAGCCGGCGAGCTGCTCGAATTCCTCGATGAGCAAAAATTAAAACCGGTTGCCGTGGTTCTGACACACGGCCACATCGACCACATCGCAGGCGTCTCAATCCTTCGAAGCCGGTTTCCCGAAATCAAAGTTTACATTCACAAGCTCGACGCCGAAATGCTCACAGAGCCGAAAATCAATCTATCCGCCATGACCGGATCAGCGTTCGTCACCGAGGCGGAAGATGTGTCCTTAAAGGAGCCGGACATAATCGATCTGGCCGGCGTGAAACTGCTTGTGCTCCACACTCCAGGCCATACCCCGGGCGGCATCAGCCTTTACTCGAAGCAAGACGACGTCGTCTTTGTCGGCGACACGTTATTCGCCGACTCGATCGGCCGGACAGACTTTCCCGGCGGAAGCATGTCTCAACTGCTGGCAAGCGTAAGAGAAAAACTCTTCACCCTGCCCGAAGAAACACAAGTTTACCCCGGCCACGGCTCTGCAACTACAATCGCCGCAGAAAAAGCACACAATCCCTTTTTCTAACTGAAATAGTAATTATTAATCAATAATCATTTTATTGAGCTGTAGGGTGGGGCTCCATGGGGGATGCCTTACGGTATTGACCCACCATTTTAATTGGTGGAAATCTATGTGATATGGGAATTGGCCTGTCTCTTGTCATTCCCGTGAAAACGGGAATCCACAAGCTAATATAACGTGAACAGAAACTGGTCAACGTATTACAGATATTTAAAAAGAAATATTCTACGACCGAGTGAACAAATTCAAAAAAATCACGAGCATTAGCACAGAACGCTTCGGCCAATAAGAACTATGAGACCAAACCCAAAAAAGTACTGCACTCCTTTAATTATTTTTAACTATCCGCAAGAGCCAACATATAATAGCTTTGTATCAAGTGTCTCTTCGAGCCTGTCTTACCTGCCAATCAGGCCCAGGGTGCACAAAAGAAGCGCCAATAAAAAATAGCTTGATATGATCTCCCGTGAAGTTATATTCTCATAAAGGTCGAATTATGAAATAGAAACAGATCAGAAATATATGGATATCTTCTAATCGTACAAGCGATTGGAATTGAGAGTGTTTCCAGTCAGCAAGAATAGCACAGCTAAGTTCCTTATGGACTATTCAGAAGGAGAGATAACAATGATTATTCAAAACAAAGCCAAACGGATGTCACTTATACTTTGCATGCTGCTTTTATTATCCGGGGCCATACAAGCGCGCGAGTATCATGTTTCGGTTAAAGGTAATGATACAAACGAAGGGACAGCTAAAGCCCCTTTTCAGACAATTTCCAAGGCTGCGGATGTTGCACAGCCCAGCGACTTCATAACAGTGCATGAGGGAACCTATCGTGAGCGGATTAATCCGCCGCGCGGCGGCAAATCCAATGAGAATCGCATTGTTTACCAGGTCACCCCCGGCGAGAAAGTCATCATCAAAGGCTCCGAAGTAATCAAAGGCTGGCAGAAGGTGCAAAACGATACCTGGAAAGTCACTATTCCAAATAGCTTTTTCGGGGATTTCAATCCGTACAACGATTTGATTCACGGCGACTGGTTTAATCCTAAGGGCCGGGAGCACCATACGGGTGCGGTTTATCTTAATGGTCACTGGCTGACCGAAGCAGCCAATCTGGATGATATGCTAAAACCCATTGGAGACGCCCCGCTGTGGTTCGGACAGGTGGATAAGTCGAACACCACAATCTGGGCACAGATCGGCCAGGTCAATCCCAACGAGGCCGAGGTCGAGATTAACGTCCGCCAAACGGTATTCTACCCGGACAAGCCGGGCGTTAATTTCATCACCGTGCGCGGCTTTACAATGATGCACGCAGCAACACCATGGGCGCCGCCCACGGCCGAGCAGATCGGATTGATCGGCACTCACTGGAGCAAGGGATGGATCATTGAGAACAACGATATACGCTATTCTACATGTGTTGGGATAACGCTCGGCAAACACGGCGACCAATGGGACAACACGTCGCAGAATACTGCCGAGGGCTACGTTAAAACCATCGAGCGAGCCATGGAACACGGCTGGTCGAAGGAAAACATCGGTCACCATGTCGTACGGAACAACCATATCTCGCATTGTGAGCAGGCGGGTATCGTCGGAAGCATGGGCGCAGTGTTCAGCAACATCACGGGCAATGTTATCCACGACATCCATGTCCGGCAACTATTCACCGGGGCCGAGATGGCCGGTATCAAGATTCACGCCGCGATTGACACCGAGATCAGCCGGAATCATATCTACCGCACGTGCCGGGGTATCTGGCTGGATTGGATGGCGCAAGGCGCGCGTGTGACCAGAAACCTTTTACACGACAACAACACTTCAGAGGACCTTTTTGTGGAGGTTAACCACGGGCCGTTCATGGTCGACAACAATCTCTTTCTTTCGGGCCGTTCGCTGTTTGATATGTCGCAAGGCGGAGCATATGTGCACAATTTGTTCGCAGGCCGCATCGTGCTTCGGCCTGAGTTAAGTCGCGAGACCCCGTTCCACAAAGCACACTCCACTAAAGTAGCAGGCCTCAGCAATATCCAGGGCGGCGATGACCGATTCTACAACAACCTGGTTATACAACCGGGCGGTTTGGACGGATATGCCAAGGCGGCACTGCCCTTGCAGATAGAAGGAAATGTTTACTTTAATGGTGCAAAACCCTATCTTAAAGAAACAAATTGCCTGGTGAAAACAAAGTTTAATCCGGAGGTCAAGGTTGTTGAAGAAAACGAAAGTGTGTTTCTTCATATTACACTGGATGATTCGATGCATGTTTTAGATAATCCTTTAGTAACAACAGCGCTTTTAGGCCGGGCCAAAATGCCGAACGCGGCCTATGAGAATCCAGATGGCACACCCTTGAAAATCGATACCGACTATTTCGGTAAAAAGCGGAGTGAAGCGAATCTGTCCGCCGGCCCCTTTGAGAATCCTGGAGAAGGAAAACTTACACTGAAAGTATGGTAAAGTTGATAAGCACAGGATTTAGCAGCCAGAAAAAGTCACCGTTTGACACCATGTCTGAGCATCTCCTGCTGAGCCTGTAATATAGAGTGCATATTGCACGAAAATCGACCATAATTCGAATCAGAAGTTGTTATTGAAGTATTCGGGCTTGCCGTCGTCGCTGTCGTAGATTGTCGCATCTTCAGCATCCGCGTCGACTCTGATACGTTCGATTCGCTCGGCCTGTTTCGTGTTGCTGTCGATTGTGACGAGGATTCCGTTCAATTTGACATCGCCGGTCGCTATCTCGAACGGAAAAGGCATCTGCGTCCTGAACGCCTTCAAGACGCTCTCGACGCCGCGACCGAGCACCGAATCGTGGGCGCCGGTCATGCCGATATCAGTGATATATGCAGTACCCCTGGGCAGAATTCGTTCGTCGGCGGTTACGACGTGGGTATGCGTGCCGAAACACAGGCTCGCCCTGCCGTCGAGATGATAGCCCATAGCGATTTTTTCGCTGGTCGCCTCGGCGTGGAAATCGACGATTATAATGTCGGCCTGTTGCTGGAGCTGGGGCAGGATTCGGTCAATGGCATCGTATGGGCAGTCGCCGGGCTTCATGAAAAGCCGCCCTATCAGAGCAACGACTGCTACGGTCGGGCCTTTGCCGGTCTTGTAGATGGCAAAACCTTTGCCGGCCGCATGTCTGGAGAAATTGGCCGGCCGAACGATGTTATCCGCCGTTTCCAGCGTAGGGATGATTTCCCTTTTGCGGTAGGTATGGTCGCCCAAAGTAATCAGGTTTACGCCGTACCGCAGCAATTTGTCGTAGATTTGCCGCGTCAGGCCCGAGCCGCCTGCGGCGTTTTCGGCGTTGGCTATGA
>CAZHBL010000477.1:0-4639 GCA_964530105.1 uncultured Pirellulales bacterium
TATTCAAGTGTCGGTGGTAACTGCCTGAGATGTTTGGTCGCATTGTATTTGGCATTGAAATCTCTTATAGCTCTATTGACTTGTTCCTCGGTCAGATTCATACTCTCACAGACTTGTTCAGCAGGAATTTTGTTTTGCCACGCATAAAGTAGAAGATCGAGTTTCTCGTAGGGGATACGAAAATAGAATTCCTCATCGCTTACTTGAAAACTCCACGTGTCAGGACTCGGAGCTCTTTCTATGATTTCACGAATTACTCCAAGGTATTCTGAAAGTTGATATACCTGGGCTTTATAGAGATGACTGATCGGCTCAATATCCACTCCGCCATCTCCGTATTTTACAAAGAATCCTTCCATGAGTTCGGTTTTGTTGGTTGTACCGCATACAATGTAATTCTTCATTTCCGCATAATAATAAAGATGCATCATTCTTGTTCTTTGTTTGGAATCGGTGGCGGCTACTATCCCATTGAGCGATTTCTTGTTTAGTCTTGCCGATTTCACATTGCCTTTGCCATCGTCTATTTTCAGAGTAAAGAAGTTAAAAGAATCCCTGGCGAGCAAGTCGGCAGGAAGAGTGATTTTCGACTTGGACTTGCTGTCATAATCGGGAAAGACTTCTCTTATCATATCATCTCTCTTACGATAGGTCCCAAAAGCTTCGAGTGTAGGTGTTATGTCAACCGTCTCTGTTTCTACGCCCAGCTTTTGAGCATGCTTTGAAGCATATTCGGCACTTATAGGATTGGATTCCTTCTCGGGAAGAATCAAGCCGAATACTTTGTCTTTACTGATTGCTTCGACACACAGGGCGGCACATAACGCAGAATCGATACCGCCGCTCAGGCCGACAACAATACCATCACGCTTCATATCGCACAATTCCTGCCGAATAAATTCGCAAATACGTTCAACTTCACTTTTACAGTCAAGCTTAAGAACATCTTTGTGAAATTCCATATCAATCTCCAAAACACAAAATACGGCGGCAAGTTATCAATTTAGTACGAATGTTATTTACTTCAACTCACGGCCTTTAAAGCCTCGGATCTCCTGTCCACAATAAGAGCGGGAGTAACAGAATCAGCGGATACTCCCGGGAAACTTTGAACAAACTGACTATGAATAATTTGAGAAGATAAAATTCCAACCAGTGCCATGCTGTCTATTTCGCTCAGATTGTCAACTGCCTGAACTTTTCGCAACAGCTTCGTTACCTTGCCGGCATCAAACAAACCGGCCCTGCTCAGTGACTTCTCCGACAATGCTTCTTTTGTATAAACAGCGGCCTTCTCATTTAGAAGACTCTGCTTTATGGGGGCACGGTAAGGATTCTTCGGGCGACTTGTAATCTCTTTGGGCAGGATTCCTTCCAAAGACTTCTTAAGAATATGTTTTTCATTCAAACCCAATATTTTCCATTTAGCAGGCACCATCGCCATAAAGTCCATTACACGCAGGTCCAGAAACGGTAGTCTTATCTCCACCGAATGAGCCATAGCGACCCGGTCCCCTTGCGATGAAAGAAGATAATTGCTCATAAATATCGCCATCTCCAGATACTGGGCTCGGGAAAAATCGTCCGCTCGTTCAAAACCTTCCGGCAGGCTTTGCCTGACTTCCTGATAGCCATCATATTGTCCAATAGCCTCGGTCAGCTCCTGCGAAAAGAATGTCTTGATTCTGCTCGTATTGTCCCACCTGATTAAGTGTGAAAAGATCGGATCGTCAATTTGATCGAGGCCTCTGGCAAAGAACGATTGCAGTGTGCGTTTGAGCCTTGGATTATTAAATATATACGGATAAAGCTGGCCGATAAGTTCAGCCCGGCTCTGCGAATTCGGATATTTCGCCAGGAATCTCCTTGTCTTGGCCTCGCGAAAAATGTTGTAACCTCCAAACACCTCGTCAGCGCCCTCCCCGGTTAGCACAACCTTATAACCACTCTTGCGCACAACGTCCGAGAGCAAGAATAATGGAACAGGCCCGGTCCTCAAAAGCGGTTTTTCACAGTGCCATAAGCAGTCCGGAAGCGAAGTTCCGATTTGTTCGTTTGTAGCTTTAAGGTCAGTATGATTGACTTTAAGGTACGAAACCATTAGATTTTGATACTCGCCTTCATCAAAGCCATCACTATCAAAACGTATACCAAACGTCCGGACGTCCTTATTGAAGTTTCTCACCACCAAAGCAGTAGTCCCTGAAGAATCGAGCCCGCCGCTGAGGTAGCAGCCAACAGGGACATCAGCCCGCAGGCGAATCCTGACTGCGTCCTGTAGCAGATCCTGAACATGCCGGCAAATATCCTGTGGAGCTAAATCTGACTGTTCGGCACGAGAATACAAAGGAATGTCCCAGTATTTCCTGACGGCAATCTTGCCATCGGATACCCTAAGATAATGTCCGGGCGGCAACTCATATATGTCCTTGAAAACCGTCCGTGGAGTCAGGGTCGTCCAGAACGTGAAAATTTGATCCATTGCTATCGGATCGATCTGGCGAGAAATATTCTCGTTCATAAATATCGACTTGATTTCAGAAGCAAAAATCACAGTATTATTGAGAACCGTGTAATATAACGGCCGAATACCAACCCGGTCCCGAGCCAGAAACAGCTCCTTTTTCTTCGCATCCCAAATCGCTATAGCAAATTGACCGTTCAACTGTTTCAGACAATCCGGCCCCTGCTCTTCATATAGATGCAGCACTACCTCAGTATCGGATGTCGTGTAGAAGCGGTGCCCTTTTTGCAGCAGATCTTCTTTCAACTCCGGGTAGTTGAAGACTTCTCCGTTATAGACGATCCAGAGGCTTTTGTCTTCATTGTGGATCGGCTGCACACCGGAAGACAGATCGATGATACTCAGCCGGGCATGGCCCAATCCCACCTGATCATCGAGATAGATCCCCGTTTCATCCGGCCCGCGATGGCAAAGAGCACCTATCATCCTCTTGATACTATTCAAGGACAAACCATCCGGACCACCTATATGGCAGATACCAGCTATTCCACACATGATAATAATCAGACGCTTTGAAAAACACGCCCCCTCGTACTCTCCTCGAAATCTACGCTTCCGCGGCGGAACCTGTATTTAGTTTCCGGTCAATGAACAGGGCAATATTCTGCAAGCTGTCCATGTTGTCCGGCACAAGCTCATCATCCTCTACACTTAAGCCAAAAGTCTCTTCGAGGAAGAACACCAGCTCCAAAATCCCGGTGGAATCGATGATGCCCTCCTCCATAAATGAAGTGTCATTTTTGAGTGCTTCACCGTCTCCGAAAAGAAAATTTTCTACTACGAATTCCCTGACTTTAACAGAATTGTCCATATTACCCTCTTACCAAATTGTGTTTTCTATTAA
The DNA here is from genome assembly GCA_964530105.1 of uncultured Pirellulales bacterium. GTDB lineage: Bacteria > Planctomycetota > Phycisphaerae > Sedimentisphaerales > Anaerobacaceae > JAFGPJ01. The sequence goes on from CAZHBL010000477.1 coordinate 3,369, forward strand.
GAAACCGTTGTAAACTTTACAAATAAGAATGCAGATGTCCAGAAAAATTCTCTCTGCTTATTGTTCATTACCCGCCTTCTCATGCTGTTTGTTATCGGTCGATTGCCATGCCTTTTGTATAAGGCCGGACAAGTTTCTCGCCGGATTGCCCCCGACAAAAGCTCCGGCAGGGACATCTTTCGTCACTACCGAACCGGCACTTATTATGGCGTTGTCCCCTATCTCCACTCCAAAAAGAATTATCGAGCCTGTACTTATCCATACGTTGTTTCCGATCAAGGTCTTCTGCCTTTGCTTTGCAGCCTGTGGCGGAACCGGGTGCCTCGGCCCAAGAATCTTAACGTAGGGACCGGTAGACAGCTCATCGCCGATTTCAACCGGGCCCATAACGACATTGTTGAGCCCGAACCAGCATTTCTTTCCAACCGTTATGTCGCCAAGATCGGTGTTCCATACGTTGAAATCCTCGGCGATGGTCTTCTCGCCAACGCGAGCACGATAAGGGGTCGAACGGTCGAACCTGAATCTGTACCCAAACTCCACAAATCTTTCCTTTTCGATATATCTGCATTTGTTGTAGAGGCGAACGATTTTCCAGAATATCCTCTTGGCTATCACCTTCACAAAAGTGGGTGTCATAAACTCTACGGTTTTGTACAGCGTACTGTTCTTAATGTTTCCCATCGCTAACTTCTGTCACTTTTTCACAGAATCAATATCTTGATTTAGACAACTCATTTAGAAACATGGAAATGCGTGCCGCAACAATATCTGCGCACGGCTGCCGCTCCTGAGGAACAAATGACTTCAACTGCTTCATTTTAATCGGCACATCCTCCGCTCCATAGGCTACCAACAAGTAGCCGAGTTGCTCGAACTTTTTTGCAATAGCAAGTTGGTGATCATTCACAACTTCGCCATATTTTTTCAATCTTGGCATAACAAGCAAGGGCTTTCTGTGATCCAGCGCCATCGTTATTGTGCCCATCCCTGCGTGGCTGATAATGCTGTCCGCCTCGTTAAAATGCTGGTCGAACACGGCTTTCTCCACCGAAGGAACTGCTTCAAAGTTTTCCGGGCAATAAAAACTATCTCCAATCTGAGCGACAATCTTTTCATCAAATCCATTTATGTCGGCGGCTTCATCAACAGCTTTGACTAAACGGTCAAACGGAAATTGCGTTCCAACAGTCAGGAAAATCATACTACCGTCCCGACAAATTCGATCCTTTTATACCTGCCGGCCAGTTCAGGCCATTGCACGAGGAATA
>CAZHBL010000478.1:0-4621 GCA_964530105.1 uncultured Pirellulales bacterium
AACCTCTTAAGAAAACTAAAAAACCATAGAGTCTTTTGGATACACTTGCTATTTCAAGTTTCGTTCATGACCACCAGGATGTGCGAAGAAAGAGGCGATGATCGAAGCTGTAAATAAACAAAAGTAGAAGAATTGAATAAGGAAACTTAAATACAAACATCCCTATTTTACCTCTATATTTCGAATAGAAAACGAAGAGACATTGAATGAGTACCGACAATAAATGTATTTTCTGTGATAATAAATGTGATATAGATGGAACACCAAATCATCACCTACTGGATACTTATAGTTGCGATTATTGTGGAGAATACATTCTACCTAAACATGGATTAAGTGCTATTTATAGTATCCAAGAACAATCAGATAAGTTCAAGATAGCCTGTGTCTTAAACGAAAGGCGGCTAAAAAAACTGGGCGGCATAGCATTGAAAAATAAGACCGAAAAGGAAAAGATAGTTTGTGGCTTTCCTATGGTTTCTGTAGACGATATTTTAGAGGAATTTCCAAAGAAAGCCAGTGATTTCCTTAATAGAACACTTCTTAATTTAAGCCGTTTACCTGAAAGACCGTTTGATGTCGTTATCCTGACAACCATGAAAGCGGGAGATCGTTTGCATCTTTTTACTCACGATAAAATAGCATGTGATGCTTTTTTACGTGAATTAGAAGAGCAAGGATTCATCAGATTTAATATAGCTACAACTACTAAAGAGACGGGAGCTTTTTTCCTAACAACTAAATTCTGGGAGATAGTAGAAAACTTACAAAAAGAAGAAGTGGGTAACAAGCGTGCATTTGTTGCTATGTGGTTCGATGAATCAATGAATGATTACTACAAAGATGGCATTAAGAAGGCAATTGAGGATGCTGGCTATGAACCGGTGAGAATCGATTTGAAGGATTTTAACGAAAAAATCTGCGATGAAATCATTGCCGAAATTAGACGCTGCAAATTTCTTGTGTCAGACTTCTCCGGACAAAGAGGCGGTGTATATTTTGAGTCTGGTTTTGCTAAAGGATTAGGCCGGCCTGTTATTTTCACCGTCAAGAAAGATGATGTTGAAAAATTACATTTTGACACAAGACAGTACAATCACATCGTATATGATACGACGGATGACTTGTACAAAAAGCTTTATAATAGAATATGTGCAACGATTGTTTAATAGAACCGCGTGTGCAACTTTGTTGCACACCCTACCAAATTCGGGACGATGAAGATTTTGTGTAGGGTGTGCAAAATTTTGTTTTTTGCACACGCAGGCAATTTTATTATGATATTTTTATGTCTAATTACAGGCGGGCGAAATTCTGCGGCGGATATTATTTTTTTACCGTTGTGACCTACAAAAGGCGTAAGATACTAACAGGTGGACTTGCGAGAAAACATCTACGTAACGCATTCGAAAAAGTACGTTCGAAAAGACATTTCGAGACGACAGCGATTTGTCTATTGCCGGATCATCTACATTGTGTATGGAAATTACCCGAAGGCGATGATGATTTTTCCACAAGATGGTCGCAAATAAAAAGAGATTTTACGACGAATTATTTAAGAGAAGGAGGGAACGAACCTACACAAAGTAATTCAAGGTCAAAGCATCGCCATCGAGGTATATGGCAAAAAAGATTCTGGGAACATCAGATTAAAGATGAGAGAGATTTGCAGAATCACATTGATTACATACATTATAATCCCGTTAAGCATGGACTGGTTGAAGATGTTGGTGCCTGGCCCTGGTCAACATATCACAAATATATCGAATCGGGATATTATGGAAAAGTAGATTTGGAACAGATGCAGCAGAGCATAAATAATGTATTCGCAAATGAATAGAACCGCGTGTGCAACAAGTTGCACACCCTACCGAGGCTGCGGTAAATAAGCTTATTGCTTCTTCGCTTTTCTTTTGAACAGGTTTCTGGCCTTTTGGCGGTATTTTTGCGGGAGTATAGAGATTATCTTGCGTTCGACCAGGAGCCTCAATCCGAGAATCTCCAGGCCAATAAGCGCCAGCCAGGAACCCGGGGTCAGCGGCGTCAGCAACGCAAACACGCCGATGAGAATCAAAAATATACCTAAGACTATTTTAAGTGCTCTTCGCATATTCTCAGGGAAAAAGGAATCCCTCAATTTTTTCCTAAGCGATGATGGTGTGCGGTGCACACCCTACAATTGCGTAATGTTCAGAATGACAATGTGTGCTTCTCACACACACTCTAAGTATTAAATGACATCGACTCGGCAAAGACCATCTGGAAGTCGGGCTCGTGAGCTATCTCGACATATTCGATTTTGCGTGCCAGCTCACGCGCCTCGTCCCGGCATTGCCGGCTTAGCAGGATCATCTGTGCGCCGGCGGCAGCTGCATTGCCGACGAAACGAATTTTTTCGGCTTCAACCGCGGGCAAAAGGCCTATTCGCAGGGCACTCTGTCTGCGAATGTAATTTCCAAAGGCGCCGGCTATAAGGATTTGCTTTACGCCGGAATCTTCAAGGCCGATTTTCTGCTGTAAGAGTTTTATGCCGGCCCGAATGGCGCCTTTAGCAAGCTGCATCTGGCGGATGTCTTTCTGGGACAGAAAGACCGGACTATTCCCAGTTCCGGCCAGACGGAAGGCGGGCTGGCCGTCATGCTCGATGATTCGGGCGAAAATTGCCGGCGGCAGTTTATGCTCCAGCGTCTTCGGTTCGGTGAAGCGTCCGGTCCGGTCGATGACGCCCAGATCCAGCATTACGGCGACGGCGTCAATCAGGCCCGAACCGCAGATCGAGAGGGGCGGGACGTTTCCGATTACATCAAAATCGATATCACCTTCGTTTATCACGACAGCTTCGATTGCGCCGTCGAAAGCCCTGCTGCCGCAGGTGATACGCGCGCCTTCGAGTGCCGGGCCGGCGGCGCAGCTTGCGGCGTAGAGTTTGTCTTTCGTGCCGAGAACAATCTCGCCGTTCGTACCGATATCGACTATCAGCGTCATTTCTTCGGCCGAATCTATATCGACCGCAAGGGCCACGGCTGTAGTATCGGCCCCTACGAAGCCGGCTATATTCTCTACGGCGTAGATATTGCCGACGGGATTTATCCGCAGGCCAAGCTCGCCGGGAGGTACTTCGTGGGCATCGAGCGAATAGGCCTCGTAAGGCGCCCGGCCGAGCTGGGTTATGGGCAGCCCGAGGAAAATGTGGTTCATAGTCGTATTACCGACGAGGCACATTTCGAAGATGTCGTTTGAACTGATGGCGGCTTTTTTGCAGAGTTTCGCAGTCAGGTCATTTATGCAGTCGATTATGGTTTCGTGCAGCTCGGCGAATTCTGTGCCGGTTTGAGCGTATGCGATTCTGCTGACGACATCGTCGCCGAATCGCGTCTGGGGGTTGAGGGCGGCCTGGGTAGCCAGGCATTTGCCGCCGGCCATATCGATTAGCCTGGCGACAACGGTGGTTGTGCCGAGATCGACAGCCAGGCCGAATATAGTGCCGGCCGATTCCGCCCGAACGTACTTTTTATAAATGTCGGGCTGAATTCGAGCCTTCGTATCGACACTTTCAGTAAGAATCCGCTGCTCGAAAAATCTGGAGCCGGCGGGAATTGTGACCGTAAGATCGCTTTCGATTTTATACTGGCAGGAGAGGACTTTCCGCGAGTCCGGCTCAAGATGGACGAGGCATTTTTTGCACGTTCCCTTGCCGCCGCAAACGGTGTTAAGGATAATGCCGGCCTGGCCCGCGGCCTCGATAAGGGTTGCACCTGAATGAATAAGGATTTGCTTGCCATCGGGCTTGAAAGTGATACTGAAATGCTTCATTTGCCGTGCTGCGTATTGATATTGTGCATAAATATGCTTATGCGCAAATATGACCGCTCATTTACGCATCCACTCGACCACCGATAGAAAATCTATCGGTGGTTAGCTTATTTTGTGCCGTATTTTCCAGCGGGCACGCCTCTTTTTGCTGCCCACTTTGCGTCTGCGTCTCGACTTAGCCATTCATTTCTCCAGAAACAATTAAAAATCTTTATCGTAAAGAGCTTTTAAGCCTTTAAAATCTATGGTATTATAAAACGATTAGCAAGTAAAATAAAATTTCAAAAGCCAAGGCAAAAAGTCCGCAGTTCAAAAACAATGAGCTTTGCGGCACGTTATTATTCGTGGTCTTGTCGGAGACGGCGGTTTTTTGCCGATTCAGATTGGGATGACAAAATGATTCAGTGCAAAGATTGTGAGTTTTGTGAGGTTGGCTCCGACGGCAGAAGAAACTTCAAATGCGACCCGTTTGGTAATATCAAGGAGCCGGAGTGTATCGCCAAATGGCAGCTAATCCGCCTGGATATGCTCGTAGCCAGCTATCAGGGAATGATCAAGTGGTACGGGAAATTAGCCCCGCTTCAGGACAAATTGATCACCTACATGCAGCGAGAAATCAACGAGCTTGACGAAACCGAGAGTTGGAAGCTCGACGTTGATGAAGACATTGATGAAGATGAGAATAAAGATGAGGACGAAGAAATCTTATAATCCCCCTGGAAGCCGGAAGGCTCTGAAGGGGGGGTGTAGTGCTTTTATTGCCGAAAAGACCTATAACTGAGCAGATTTCAATGTACCGAACCACAAT
>CAZHBL010000479.1:0-4614 GCA_964530105.1 uncultured Pirellulales bacterium
TCAGCAATTGCAGAACATCCTCCTGGCCGAGCGGCTCGAAACGAAAGACCGTACTGCGGGAGATCAGAGGCGAATTGACCGAAAAAAACGGATTTTCAGTAGTGGCACCGATGAGAATCAAAACTCCAGATTCGACATCATCCAGCAGGACATCCTGTTGAGCACGGTTGAAGCGATGAATCTCATCGATAAAAAGCACAGTTCTCTCACCGCCGGCTGCGAGCCTGTCACGGGCCTGTCCGCTGATCTGGCGAATATCCTTGACGCTGGCCGCCGGGGCGCTGAGATAGTAAAATCTGGCTTTCGTGTAATTTGCAATCACTGCCGCCAGCGAAGTCTTGCCGACACCGGGCGGGCCGTAAAATATCAGGCTGCTGAGCCTGTCGGCTTCGAGCATCCTTGTCAGCAGTTTATCGGGCCCAAGAAAGTGTCTTTGTCCTATAAATTCGTCGAGCTTTCTCGGCCGCATCCGGACAGCGAGCGGCGCCGCCGAAGCTATATTGGCCTGTTCCGGCCCGCTAAAAAGAGTATTATTGGCCCTGTCATTATCCATTCGAGGTATTATATGCCGAATATAAATAACTGTCGAAGGTTAATTTGCTCGGTATCGATTCCGGCAAAGGAGGCCGTTTTTCCCGCTTATCAATACTGATAACGCAAAAAAAAATAAAAAAAACTCATTTTTTTCTTTTGATTTGTACGAAAGGTATATATATACTCCAATTTCGAGTAGTTAAAAAAGGGCGATAAATGGGGTTTATATATACGTTATAAATTTATGAAGCGGCCATATAGAATTTGATGCAATGTGCCAAATTAAGGTTGTAACAGGGACAATTAAAACTAATATTTATCGAAAGGAAAGGATTATGGAAAAGAAAATGTTGTGGTTGGGTCTAACGCTTATGGTGGTTGGCTTGTGCAGTTCAGGTGCTCTCGCTCAAACCCTGGGGCCTTCGGCGGCAGGTCTGAATGCGGGACAGTTTCGGGCAGGACTTGATATCTCCTCTTCCCAAACAGGTTTCGATTTGAAAGGTAAAGACATAGCTATAGGTAATTACAGTGAATATAGCGGCAAAACTAAAGTTATAAACGAGAACCTCATAGACAGAACTCCTGACGAATACCAAATTAATGACGAGATGCAAAACGAGATGCTGTTCGCCAATATAGGCTACGGTATCGCAGACAAATTGGAAGTATACCTGCTTGTGGGCGTCTCTGATCTCGGCTTCGGTCAGGAAGCCGACAAGTATGATCTGGATTATGATTTTGGTAGCAGCGACGAACTTGCCTATGGCTTTGGTGTCAAAGGAACCATTTTCGAAGATGGTAACGTTAAGTTTGGCGCACAGTTCCAAATGACCTGGTCAAGTTTTGACGGTGACATGGATCCTTCGAACATTTATGTCTATGATGCGAAAAAGGATATGTCGGCGAGCGTCGACGATGCTCCCGGCACTTTCGACATTGACTATTATCAGTTGAAAATTGCGGTAGGCCCGACTTACAAGCTGAATGAGACTATTTCGATTTATGGCGGTCCGTTCTACCAAATGATTGATGGTAGTTTAGACTTCGAACATAGTGGTGTACAGGTAAATACAGTCCCCGCCAATACAATTGTCGAAACCGTTACTGAAAAGACTTCGGCAGATATCACTGAACGATCGAGATATGGCGTTTACGTTGGCGCACAGATTAATTGCGGGGAAAATATTCCTCTCAACATTGAGTGTCAGACTAACAATGAAAGTTATCTTGTTGGTGCGAGCATCGCCTGGTTGTTTTAATCATAATAAGACCCGAACCGTTTGTTATTTGTTAGACAATACATAAGCGACAGACACAGAAAAGGCTGTGAGCATTGGACTTGCAGCCTTTTTTTACTTATATGGGTGTACTTTTGTTCCGTTTTTACGGCTCAGTTTGTGTTGAAAAAAAACTTTTTTTCTTTTGATTTGTACGAAAGGTATATATATACTCCAATTTCCAGCAATTAGAAAAGGGCGATAAATGGGGTTTATATATACGTTGTGAGGTGGCCATAATAGTATTTGGCGTATTATGTGAAAAAAGGTTCATCCGGTTTATGTGGGGATGGACCGAATAAATCAGGGCCTTGGAGTTTTCTGGTGGGGGCAATTTTCAGATTGATTGAAAGGAGACAAAAGATGTACAAAATGACTATGTTGTTGGGATTGCTCGTTGCAATCATGAGTGTCAGTGCTTCTGGGGTCGGTATATTGGGTACCCCAACGGCGGAGTTGGATCAAGGCCAATGGAATGTTGGGTTCAACTACGCCTATCTCAGCACGGATTTGGCAAAAACAACAATGAAAGGCGGTGATGAATCGTTCAAGATGGAAGTAAATGACAACAAAGTCCAGCGTTACTATGCTACCATTGGTTACGGCCTGACAAGTATGTGGGAAGGCTATGTCCAGCTTGGTTGGGCGGACGTCAAAGCTAATCTCAAACCGGAAGGTGAGCCTGAAGAAGGTTGGAACTTTGACAACGATTTCGCCTGGGGATGGGGAACAAGATATACGTTCTATGAACAGGACAAGGTCCGCTGGGGCGTCACCGTGCAGATGAACTGGCTTGATACAAGCAGTAAGAGTACAGACAATGACTCTGAAACGACGATTGACTACTCTGACTATGATCTGCTGGTCGGAGTTGGTCCTACAGTTGATATGGGCGGCTGGAAGCTGTACGGAGGCCCGTTCTATTATATGCTCAATGGAGATTTGGATGCCAAAGGTGTTAACGACGGTGGAGCTTGGAAAAGTAGCGGCGATCTTGAAGAGGACAGCAACATCGGTGGATTTATCGGCGCACAATGCACCGTGATGGAAAAATACGATGTAACTACCGAATTTTCTATCACAGGTGGTGGCTGGGCGATTGGTGCCGGTATTGCTGTGCCATTTTAGGGCTTAGCTGATTACTCTGAGAGCTTCTTCTCTGCGTTGAGTATCAGTTTAACAGCGATGCTGATGTGATTGGTGCGGGCCTCGTTTACAGGTTTTATTATAAGTACGACCTGAAACGCTTGTTATTTGTTTGACAAAAAGTAAGCGTAACATGCATAATAGGCTGTGAGCTACAGGCTTGCAGCCTTTTTTTGTAAACAAAGATGTGCATTTGTCCCGCTTTTCAGGCTCAACCTGTGCGAAAAAAAGCGATAAATGGGTTTATTTATACGTTAAGAAGTAGACATATAGTGTTTGACGCAATGCGCTAAATTAAGGTTGTGATAGTGATGATTGGATACTATATTTATCGGAAGGAAAGGATTATGGAAAAGAGAATGTTCTGGTTGGGTTTCGTATTGATGGTGATTGGCTTGTGTAGTTCGGGTGCTTTCGCTACGACCATGGGGCCTCCTGTGGCCGGTCTGGAAGCGGGACAGTTTAGCATCGGTCTTGATTACTCTACTAACGATATAGGTGTCGATTTAGATGGTAAACAGACATCTCTACTTGGTTTGAAGATTTATCTCGACGATAAAAAAACCGATGACAAAAAAGTCTTAGAAGGCCCTGAAAAGATCAAATTTTCGGACGGGATCGACAGCGATATGATTTTCGCCAAATTAGGCTACGGTGTCTCCGAAAAATTGGAAGTTTTCCTGCGTTTGGGCTGGGCTGACTTCGATATGATTGACATGGGTGGCAGCAACGAATTTGCCTATGGTTTTGGCGCCAAGGCGACGTTTTACCAAGAGGGTAACCTTAAGTTAGGTGCATTGTTCCAAATGACCTGGGCAAGTGCTGACGGTGACCTGGACGCGGTGGACGTGCGTATAAGGGACGATGAACAGGGAATTGATGGGGTTATAAAGGATGTTCCCGGCACTTGGGACATTGACTATTATCAATTGAAATTTGCGGTAGGCCCGACTTACGAGCTGATGGAAGGCTGCTTGATCTATGGCGGTCCGTTCTATCACTTAGTGAGTGGGGATTTAGAAAGGGAATATAGTTATATAGATACATATGACGTAGGGCCTTTATCTGTCGAAGAAAGCTATTCTCGGAAGATGTCGGGAGATATCGAAGAGTCATCAAACTTTGGCGCTTACATTGGCGCACAGGTTGATCTCGCCAAGAACCTTCCTCTCTGCGTTGAGTATCAGTTTACCGGCGATACCGATGTGATTGGTGCGAGCCTCGTCTACAGATTTTAATCATAAGTACGGCCTGTTACGTTTGTTATTCGTTTGACAAAAAGTAAGCGAAATACACGAAAAAGGCTGTGAGCAATTAACTCGCAGCCTTTTTTGTACACACAAGCGGGCGTTTGTCCTGCTTTTTGAGGTTTGTCCTGTGTGAAAAAAAGATAAAAAAGAAACTTTTTTCTATTGTATTATAGTGTAATAACGATAATATTTATAGGAGGAAGATGGGTGGTGTGATCATATTAACATTGATAATGGGATTTTTTAAGAAGACAACAAGAAGTTCAACAAAAGATTCTATAAGGAGACGAGCATGAAGAAGCAAGGAGTTTTATTATCGGCCGTAGTTTTGTTCTGTGTAGTGGCTTTCGCCCAGGCCCAGAACTCGGAACTGCACGGGTCGGTCGACCTGACCTATCAGAGTAAGT
>CAZHBL010000480.1:0-4578 GCA_964530105.1 uncultured Pirellulales bacterium
CGAGATAAGCAAGGGCCGGTTTGACCATAACGATATCGGCGCCTTCCTCGATATCCAGAGCAATCTCGGCCATCGCCTCATCTGAATTTGGAGGATCCATCTGGTATGACCTGCGATCGCCAAAAGCAGGTGCCGACTCGGCGGCGTCCCTAAACGGGCCGTAAAACGCAGAAGCGTATTTCGCCGCGTATGACATAATAGCAACATTCTCAAAATCGTTCTCTTCCAGCGCCTCACGAATGTACCTTACCCGGCCGTCCATCATATCCGAAGGGGCAACAATATCGGCGCCGGCCTGGGCGTGCGACAGGGCCATCTTTGCCAGAAGTTCACAGGTCGGGTCGTTATCGACCTTACCGTCTTTTATTACGCCGCAGTGGCCGTGGCTGGTGAATTCGCAAAGGCACACATCTGTAACGACCAGAAGCTCCGGCGTGGCCTTCTTGATTTGACGAATCGCCCGCTGGACGACTCCGTTCTCGGCCCAGGCTTCCGAGCCGGTCTCGTCTTTGTTGGCCGGCAAGCCGAAAAGCAGCATAGCGGGTATGCCCAGCGACGCCACATCAACAGCTTCTGCGGCAATTGTGTCCGGCGAAAAATGATAACAGCCCGTCATAGACTTGATAGGCTGCTTAATGCCCTCGCCCTCGCGGACAAACAGCGGATAAACCAGGTCATCCACGCTCACACTCGTCTGGCGCACCAGCCTTCGCATCGAAGGACTGCTCCGCAATCTTCGCATCCTGTTTTTAGGAAAACCCATTATTGACTCCTGTCTTGCATTAGGTCTTAGCTTTTATTTTCCTGTTCTTCCACGGCATCAAGCAATCCGTCGAGCGTGTGCTCGTTAGCCGTCACGTTCACCTTAATGCCAAGCTCTCTCAACCGCTCGGACGTCACCGGCCCGATCGATGCTACTTTGACATCACCTGAATTGACCACGTCACTGCCGATTTGTCCGAAAAATCCATCGACAGAAGATGGGCTGGCAAACGTCAGCCAATCGATTGCCCCTTTGCTGATTCCATCTGCCAGCCGGGCCGAATCGCTCTTTGCCGCTACGGCGGTATAAATCGCAACGTTATCAACCTGTGCACCGGCTTCGACTAATATCTCTACCAATTCGTTCGAAGCAAGCTCCGAACGCAAAAGCAGAATTTTTTTGTTCCGTAAATTTGCAAAACAGATCAACTGCTTTCCAAGCTCTCTTCCGGTAAAAACATCAGGCACAAAATCCGCTTTAATGCCGAAGCGGCCTAATTGTTCCGCCGTCCTGCTGCCAATGGCAGCAATTTTCGAGGAACCAAAAACACGGGCATCTTTTTCCAGACTTTCCAGAGCATCAAAAAACGTATTAACGCCGTTGCCGCTGGTGAAGACAACCCAGTCGTATTGCCCTATTTTTGTGAGCACTTGCAGAAACTCATTCGAGTCCGTTAAAGGTTTGATTTTTATTGTCTTAAATTCCAGCGGATTGCCGCCCCGCCTAACGATCTTCAATGCAAAATCAGCATTACCTGCAGCATCCCGCGTCATGACAATACTCCTGCCGAATAACGGTCTTTTCGTGAACCAGTCGAATCTCGTATCACTGGCTGCTGCGTCACCGATGACAACAATCGCCGGCGGCTTTATCTTCTGCTGTTCGCATGTTTCGTTGATTCGCTCAAGAGGCGCCCTGACCACTCGCTGCGTCGGGAAGGTGGCGTTGGAGATGACCGCAACGGGCGTCTCGGCCGGCTTGCCGCTTTCTATCAACTTTTGTGCGGTCGATGCGAGCGTGCCCATGCCCATATAGAAAACAATGGTGCCGGGGAATTTAGCCAGCACTGACCAGTCAATGTTTGTTCCTTCCTTGCCTTCGGCTTCCCGGCCGGTCACAAAAGTCACCTGCGAGCTGTATTCTCTATCGGTCAGCATTATGCCGGAATAAGAAGAGACCGCTACAGCGGCCGTTACGCCCGGCACGATTTCAAATTCTACGCCCGCCTCAATAAGCACGGCAAGCTCTTCCGCCACCCTGCCGAAAATGCACGGGTCGCCGCCCTTCAACCGCACCACCATCTTGCCGGCAAGAGCTTTTTCAGCCAGCACCTTATTAATCTCGTCCTGCGTGCACGAGCCTTCACCAATCCGTTTGGGCACGTGGATAATCTCAGCGTCCTTTCGGACAAATTGCAGTAACGCCGGATTCGCCAGCTTATCATAAATCACACAGTCGGCCGCCTTAAGCGCCTCGGCTCCGCGGACGGTAATCAAATCCGCCCTTCCAGGCCCGGCCCCAACAAGATATACGAAACCTTTTTTCATAGTATTTAGTCGTTAGTTAATAGTATGCAGGGTGGGGCTCGTCCCACCGCTTCTCTTTTAATCGGTTCACTATACCAGTTCTCATTCAATTGTCTTACCATACCAGAAACACGGACAAAATGCTACCAATTTTCCTCCGACAACTGTCTTAGCAAGAATGTTTGACTCTGCGCCGGCTTTAGTATAAAAATAACCGAGAAACCCAAACTTTAAGAAATAAATAAGAAAGGATGGCAACTATGTGCAAAGTCAACTTACTCTTAGTTATTGCCGGATTGATAATTTTGTCCGGCGGAAATACTTATGCTGAAGACTGGAAGGTGGGTGAAAAGTGGACCTATAAGCACGAAGGTCCGCGTCCCTATGCCGATTCTTCCGCTATGGTTAAAGGCGACCGGACAGTTGAAGTGACTGCAATCAAAGGTGAAGGAGAAGAAAAAAGGTATTTATTAAAAAACATGTGGGGAAGCGAAGATCCCAATCCTTCAACTTCTTACATCGACTCGAAAAACATGCTTCATAAGCTCGACATTGAATATATGTTCACCCTTCTTATCACTCCCCCGGTTCCCGTTTTCTGGCCATTGAAACCGGGTGAAGAAAAAACGCTTAAAGCAAAAATGGAAATAGCCGGCATGTCAATACCTATCGAGTACGTCGCGAAGCGCATGAAGGATGAAACCATTACAGTTCCAGCCGGCGAGTTCGAAAACTGCCAGCACATTCAGATTATCAGCTCACTGCAAAACGAAACCGGACAGACTGTAAAAAACAAGGAGGAGTACTGGTATCATCCGAAGGCCCGGAATCTCGTTAAGGGAATCATTGTCACGAACTATCAGGGTGACAACAGCTACACCTCAACAAACCTCTTAAAATCGCACACGAAGAAAGATTAGACCACATTCCTGACCGCAGAGAATGACGAGAGCTCAGGCTTATGAGAAAATCAAATGTAATTCGACGAAGTGTAGCAAAGAGTATTTTTTTACTGCTTTTATTGACAATAACATTCACGCTTGCCTCCTGTCGGGCGAGCGGCGTGCAATCGTCTAAATCTTCAATTGTCGCTCTCCGCCAGGGCTTTTCGCATCCGCCTCGTCAAGCCGGGGTTCGATGCTGGTGGTGGTGGCTTAACAGCAACGTAACTAAAGAGGCAATCACCCGCGATTTGGAAGAAATGAAGGCCAAAGGTTTCAGCGGAGCGATGATTTTCGATGCCGGCGGCGCCGATCAGCGGGGCAATGCACAGGTGCCGGACGGCCCGACTTTTGCAAGTCCACAATGGCGGCAATTGTATAAACACGCTCTTAACGAGGGCAAACGGCTGGGCCTGGAATTGGGTCTTTCCATCCAAAGCGGCTGGAACTTAGGTGGGCCGAACGTCACGCCGGACTTCGCAGCCAAGCAGTTGACCTGGTCTGAAATCCGAATCGAAGGACCGGCTCAATACGAGCAAAAATTGCCTTTGCCGAAAAAGCGCTCGAATTACTACAAAGACATCTGCGTATTAGCTTATCCGACCGGGCAGGAAATCAAGCGCAATCCCATCGAAAATTTAGAATTAAAAGCAGGCTATAAGGAACTCGGCGGCTCGGCTCCGGATTGCCGATTTCTGCTGGACGACCGCCCTTCTTCGCCCGGTGAGCAAGATGTGCTGCTTGGTAACATTCGCGATATTTCCAGAAAGATGGCTCCGGATGGAACGCTCAAATGGACGGTGCCCGAAGGCAACTGGATGGTGCTGCGTTTCGGCTGCACGATAACCAATGCCGAGGTCTCGACCTACAGCGTCGACTGGAAAGGGCATGTGATCGATTATCTCAGCCGGGACGCCTTCGACCGTTATTGGAACGAAGTTGTAGAGCCGCTGCTTGAAGAAGCCGGGCCGCTGGCCGGTACGACGTTAAAGCAGCTTGAAACCGATAGTTGGGAATGCGGCGGAATGAACTGGAGCCCGGACTTCGCCGCCGATTTTATAAAGTACAGGGGCTATGACCCGATTCCTTATTTGCCGGTCTTCGCCGGCAAGATTGTCGAAAACCGCGATGTCAGTAATGCCTTCCTGGCGGATTTCCGCAAGACGCTCGGAGATTGTGTCGCCGATAATCACTATAAAGTCTTTGCCGAATATGGTCACAAATTTAATATGCAAATTCAGCCCGAGTCCGGCGGCCCTCACGCCGGCCCCCTCGACGCCATCAAGAATCTCAGCAACAGCGATATTGTCATGGGCGAATTCTGGGCGCCTTCCCCCCATCGTCCCAA
>CAZHBL010000481.1:0-4554 GCA_964530105.1 uncultured Pirellulales bacterium
GTGGCACATGGGTCACGAAGACGACAGTCCCAGGCCGGGCTTCGACCACTGGGCCAGCTTTAAGGGCCAGGGGACGTATTTAGACCCGACGCTCAACATCAACAACGAACGCCGGACGTTCCAGGGTTACACGACCGATGTCCTGACGGACCAGGCGCTGACGTGGCTTAAGGACGGTCGCGATGCTCGCCGGCCGTTCTTTTTGTATCTGTCATTCAAGGCCGTCCATTACCCGTTCCAGCCCGCCGAACGCCACAAAGGCCGCTACGAAAAGGCCGAAGTCAAACGCCCCGAGACAATGGCCAATACCGAGCGGAATTACCAGACACAGCCGCACTGGGTCCGCGAGCGACGCTACAGCATCCACGGCGTCGACCACATGGAAACCGGACAATATGACAACGATCCCGTGCCTTCGTTCGACAAACTTTACAAGCAGTACTGCGAGACAGTTCACGGGCTGGATGAGAACCTCGGGCGTGTACTGAAATATCTGTATGAGACAGGTTTGAGCAAATCGACGATTGTGATTTACATGGCCGATAACGGCTTTGAGTTGGGGGAGCACGGCTTCTACGACAAGCGTGATGCTTTCGAGGAGTCAATCCGAGTGCCAATGCTCGCTTATGCCCCGGGAATGATAAAGCCGGGTATAAAAGTCACACAAATGGTGCAGAATATCGATATCGCACCGACGCTGCTGGAGGCGGCCGGCGCCCAACTACCAAAAGCCGCCGCTATGGATGGGCAATCCTTCCTGCCGCTGCTCCGCGGCAAGTCGATCCGGTGGCGCGACCACATCCTTTACGAGTATTACTGGGAGTGGAATTTCCCCGCCACGCCGACGATCTTTGCCATTCGCACCGAGCGGTACAAGTACATCTTCTACCAGGGCATTTGGGACCACGATGGTTTCTACGACCTGCAGACCGACCCGCACGAGCGTCACAATCTTATCAACGTCCCCGCCTACAGCGAGCAGATTAAGGCGTTGAAAAAGCAGCTTTTCGACGAGCTCGAAGCAAGCAGTGGGCTTGACATCCCCGTTCGCAGACCTCTGGGCGAGCGCCTCGACCAGCGTAAAAACAAACGCTAATTTGTTCCTCGGATAGTCCGTTAATCCGGAGATTTTCCTTGACGAGAAGGGGGCTGATCTGGTATATATAAGAGAGTAGGTGTCTAAGAGTTTAGGGTATTTCGGTAGTTGAAATTTATGTGATCTTTAGGCCCTTTAAGGAGGTGGTATCAAGTCGAAAATAATTGTCTTGAGCAGGGATAAATAGACTGCCTTGAACCTAAAGACAGTAACCAGTTATTTTTATCTAACCTTTTGAAGGAGGAATATTATGTTTAAGAAACTGACAAGCTTAGTAATAGTCTGTGTTCTAATTGGATTAATTTTATTAACAAGCGGCACAGCACGGGCCAACTGGTTGGAAACATTTGACGGCAACTCATTCGACCTTCCAACGTGGCAGTTCGACTGCTATCCGGACCTGACCAAGACGTTCAACGCGACCATCAAGGACGGACTTGATGAGAACGATTATATCTCTATAGACGAGACAAGTCCGGCCGATATCGGCGGCTCGCAATTCGGCGTAGGGATCGGGGACCCGGATGATATCTTCCGAGACGTCCGCGTTTGTGCGGAGTTTAATGTCACTGGTCATGATTCATGGAATCACCACGGTTTGGCGGCCAGGATAACTTTCTTTAATGACGATGGTTCGATAACCGGCTATCCCGGCATCATTGCCAGTTGCTACGTGATGGTCATACACTATGAGGAGGGTCCGGCCAATCTGAAAATCGAACTGATCAAGGCGGTTAACTTGAGCGACGATATTATGGAGGAATATCAACCGGAGGTTCCGGTGCCCGGCCTGGATCACGCCAGGAGCCACTATTTTGAGCTGGACGTGGTCGGATCGGATCCCGTATATATCACAGGCAGTGCCTATGAGTATAAGGGCGGCCCTTTGCTCGTGAGAACTCCGACGTTTATCGACACCAGCGCCAATGATTCATGGGAGGCTCCGAACATTCATGATGATGTCTTTACCAGCGGCGCCAGCGGTATCTTCGGGATGTGGGTAGCTCCCCAACCGGTCGGCTACCATGGTTCATTTGACAGCGTCTCATCTGCCTCGGATGGTCCGGCGGCGGTTAATCCCAGCCCCACCGATGGAGCGATTGATGTGCCCGTCAATACCGCACTGAACTGGATCGAGGCGGAGTTTGCGACTGGCCGAGAGCTGTGGTTGGGTAAAGCCGGTACAATGCAAAAGGTTGATCCTGCGCCGGCAGGAACTACCTATACACCGGTGGATCTTGAAATCGGCCAGACTTACGAATGGCGCATCGATCAGGTTGGTCCATCCGGTGCGGTTGCAGGCCATACCTGGACTTTTACGACGGAAGAGTTCGTAAAGGTGGATGATTTTCAGTCATACGCCGATGATGCAGACATAAGGAGTGCATGGGTTGATAACATTGACGAGGCTGGGGTCGAATATGTCTTTCTGGCGTCGGGTGAGAACAACTCCATGCGGTTCGAATTCCAGAACCAATATCCACCTTATTTTACTGAAATCACACGGACATTTGAAAGTTCGCAGGATTGGACGGTTCAATCTGTTGAGGAATTGTCGCTGTCATTCGTTGGTGAACACGAAAACGCCGAGCATCTGATGTATTTGACGCTGGAGGATGCTGCCGGCCAAAGCTTCAGGGTCGAGACATTCACCCATGCGTGCCAATCCGATTCATGGCGTCAGTGGACGATTGCTCTCGTGCAGTTCAGTGATGGCGGCGTAGATTTGACCTCTGTAAAGAAAATCACTATCGGCTTAGGTGACGGCACCGATTCCGGTCAGATTGGCGATGACAGGGACCATATATATATTGACCAGATTATTTTACGCCCGGCCGGGTTATAAAATATTGAGTGGTCGGATTTACATTGTGATATAAATAGCGATTACTAAATTAACTTCATGGCTATGTTTATCTGTGGTTTGGCTTATATGTTTAAGGGCAATAGTGGATGAATTTCACATAAACCACTAAGAAATTATGTCGCCTCTGGGGCCCCGAACGATTTTTCTCGGTCGTCCCGAATATCGAATGCACCTGTGCATTATACAGAAGAACCAAAAATTTTAACTTATCTTTCTTGACGTGAAATCTTTGCCGAGTTGGTTTGAATATGGGCGGAAATGGCCGCTTGGTGGGAAAGACAGGTGAGCCATTGACAATCCACCTGTTACCTTCTACTCCATAAATGACGTAGCGTCAACCAATCGGCTGTTGAGTAAACAACCACGTTCTCGTCCTCTGGGCGTGGTTTTTACTAAGTGTCGCTATTGGATACGGCTTTATCGGTCTCGGCTACGGCCTGCATGACTGCCCTGCGGGCTATTCTTGAGATAAGCACCATCACGATGATACACACCAAGATTCCGCCAATGATCGCAAGGTCATGCAGGTGAGCGGTTCGTGCGTTGCCGCCAGCCATCCGGGCCACATGCTTTCCGGCGTGACCGAAGTAGACCTCAATTGCCAAGTTGGGTGTCAGGGCGAGGCATCCAATCAGGAACCCGGAGAACCGGACACCTGCGGCGCCGAGTAGGTAACTTATTGTCGCCGGATTCAACGGCGTCAGACGCAAAAGCACCTGGAGGCGGAATTGGTCACGACTTACAGCACGCTGAATAGCCGTCAGGGACGGTCTGGTTGCCAGCGCCCGCTGGATCGACGCACGCAGAAGTTGGTGCGCGAGCGCGAGCTGTAACACCCCGGCTAACAGGCTGCCCGCCACCGCCGCTGCTAAACCCCACCCCAGCCCGAAGAGAGCGCCTGCGATTATACACAGCACGGTGTCGGGCAACAGGAACGACGTCGCTATAACAAACAGTCCGACAAAGGCGATCACGCCCCATGGGCCGAGATTGTTGATCCAGGACTCGATGGCATTGATGTGATGGTCGATATCCCGGCCTGCCACCACGATAGCGATAAGCATAAGCAACCCGATGGCCAAGTAAGGCAGCACCGCGCGCGAGTGGACACGTGCGAGGAAGCGTAGCATCCGGTTGGCGCCTTCAGTCATCTCTTCATTGTGCATCTGTGGTCCCTCACACACTGATTGTCGATGGTTTCACAATACAGGCCGAAAGTACTTCACCAATCGGGCGATTACATTTCGGGCATAGTATACTCGTTTCCCCCTCTGTATTTCCAGGGAGTAACCCGAGCAACTGAAGGCGTCCGTAACGATGGTATCAAGTCGGAATTTCCTATTTGCCTTCGTAAAAGGTGCTCCTGCATGCGGCACGTCTAATAATACCGCTATGCTTCATTCAGTTTCAATCGTTCTATGCGTCCATCCGGCTATTCTTATTGTCAAGATTAGGGAACCTTGAAAGAAATCCGCGTCCAGGCTACGCATTATGGTTGGGGCCACTCCAGGGGCGACTTTGCCGCAGGCAAACAAGTTTCTCAAGGAGTAGGAAATTGTAAGGATTAGAATTCATAACCCGCACGTGTCCC
>CAZHBL010000482.1:0-4553 GCA_964530105.1 uncultured Pirellulales bacterium
ATGGAACCGGACGATGTTGACCGATACTTCGAAGGTCTACCGGAAGAACACAAACACTGTGCGAAGCTGGCTGTTATTACACTCCGGGCCCTATTGGAGGAGTATTGCAGTAAACCGAATCCGGAGAATCCTGGCGACGTAGATGTTGCAGAATAAATCACGGCGGTTGACGGATCAGTGAAGCATCTGCTATATTTAGCCTGTTATAGAGACATTTGATATGCCGAGACCGAGACATTGCAGACGCGTGGCGCAATTGCCACAGGCGAATTACTACAAACCCAGAGGGATTCCTCTTTCGGTTTTGGAAGAGGTCATATTAACCGTCGATGAGTTTGAGGCGATCCGCCTTACGGACCTTGAAGGGCTCTATCAGGCTGATGCCGCAGAAAAAATGAGTGTTTCCCGCCAGACGCTCGGCAGGATCCTCGAAACCGCCCACAAAAAGATTGCCGATGCCCTGGTTCATGGAAAAGCTCTGCTCATCAAAGGCGGCCCAATTCAAATCATCACCGCTCGTGTCGAGGGCGTCCCGCCCTCGAATCGCGGGCTGGATGCCTGCGACGCAGGCGGACCTAACCGCTTTGACCCCGGTACCGCCGGCCCAAAACGAGGCCGAGGCCAATGCAGAAGAAGACGAGGGGAACATTAATCGGTTGCCGAGATTCTCGTCACAGGAATCATTATCTCTGATTTCATCTGAGAATAGTCTCCAGTCTTGGCGTTGGCGAGAAACTTTTCACAGGGACCTCCATCAACTATATAGCCTTTCTTGAGAATCCAGGTACCGAGGTTTGTATAGAGAGGTCCTGGGTCTGCCTGGCCCGTTGGTTTTACCGCAACGGCAACCTCCATAGCCGGCAGTTTTTTGACATCGGTCATCTCTCCTAATGTTCCGGCCAGCTTCAAAGCCTCCTCTCTCACCGGTATACGGATCTCCGTTAGCCAATGCTCTTTAGAAACATGTTCGGGATTATTTAAGTAGGCAAAATGAAGAGAGCCGCTCGGCCATATTTTCTTTTGAATAGCCAGAGCATATAGGCTGCCGATGGCCTGACCAACTTTGTCGTAATCCCCTCGATAAATAGTGTAGAGAACCGTTTGTGGTTTCACTTGGCGAATTACAATCTCGGATTTCTCGACGGCTTGTCCGCCACGAATTGTAACGGTCACGATAACTGTTGATGTCAATGCCACCAACAACAGTAACCATACTTTTGGCCTGTTCATTGTTTTCTCCTTTCATGTATTTGATTCAATTTGTGTTCCAGAACCTTCGACAATTTTTTTGAGTGCTGCAACGTGTCCTGCAAAAGCGTCCCGGCCTTTTCCTGTGGCGCTTATAAAAGTCTGCGGTTTGCGAGCAACGAAAGTCTTTTTGATTTTAATGTAGTTTGCCTGCTCAAGTTTACTCAGGTGCGCACCGAGGTTGCCATCGGTAAGCTTCAGCAGTTTCCGCAGGTAAGTGAAGTTGACCTGCTCGTTCTGATCGAGGCTGACAAGCGACGACATGATTTGCAGCCGAATCGTCTGATGAATTATATTATCAAGCTGAGCCATTTTTTATCTCCATCGCAATCGTATATACAGGCCGGTACCTAAGAGTGCTCCACCGCCTACAAAAGCCATCCAAAGGCAATAGTAATCTCTTAAAATGTAAAAACCTACTAATGTCGCGGCCGTTAGTGCAAGTCCGAGTACGATCATAAAACGACTGTCAAACCAGAGTCCCATTACGATATAGGCAAACATAGCTGCTGTACAAATAAACGCATTACATTGCAGGCCGCTAAAGGGAGCTAATAAAAACAGCCAGATAGGAATATAGACACATAACAAAATCCAAAATACAGCTATACGCCAGCCGAGCTTTGGGCCGGAGGTCTCTTGTATAGGACCCTTGGAGTGAAAGACCAAACAGATCACGGCGGTTCCTACTCCGCCGACCGCGGCCATGGCCGTGAATATGTGAAAAGCATAAGACAGATAAAAATGTGCCGCGGTAAATGCGATGATCCAAAGCATACCCCAAAGTATCAGCAGAGGATTCGCATAAGCCGAGGCAATAGCCCTCTGGGTCCGCACAGTTGCATCTCTGACTGCGGATAACGATGCCTGGGCTTCTTCCTGAGATACGTTCATAATTAATCTCCTAACAAAACATAGCAAGTTTAATCTATATTACAGAGTACTCTATAATATAGAGTCAATTTTGTCAATCCTTTTTTTCAAAAATTTCAAAGATTTTCAGAAAATGTCGATTTTTACCTTGGGAAAGCTGTTTTCATGTTAAAAATAAACGGAACATCTGTACGTTGATCTATCAAGATGGGCGGAAATGTGTCAAGTATTCTTTATATTTGATATGGCAAGCTAATAACGGTTGGGTATTCTATAGCACTATTACCATATTTCGCAAGTTTAGTGACTATGTCGTCATTTCGACCGAGCGAAGCGAGTGGAGAAATCTATTAAAAAGGTAATATTCATTTTTCTCATAGTCGAATTATTTATGAACCGCGGTACTATTTTGAGAGCAGCCTGTAGTAAACGGGGCAGCAAATATTACTATGAAGTCTTTCGCTTTGACTGCCCGGCGTGCTACACTTTCCGCTGGGCGACTTCCAATCCGTGTTCGGTCATCAGTTTGGCATCAGACATTATTTTCTTAGCTTCGCCGTCGGCGATAATCCGGCCCTTGTCGAGCAGGACGGCCCGGTCGGCGAGAGAAGCGGCAAAGCTCATATTGCAGGTGGCGATGATCAGCGTCTGGGGCAGGGAGCGGAGTAGCTTCATTAGGTTGTTACGGTTTCTCGGGTCGAGACTGCCGTCCGGCTCGTCGAGCGTGATAATCCTGGGGTTCATCGCGAGTATGGTTGCGATGGCCGCGGCACGTTTCTGCCCGGCCGATAGATGGTGCGGGGCCTTGTCGGCCATCTCGGCAAGGCCGACGGTGGCAAGTGCCTCGGCCACGCGTGCTTTGACCTGTTCCGGGCCAATGCCCATATTGAGCGGGCCGAATGCCACGTCGTCGAACAATGTCGGCATGAACAATTGATCGTCGGGATTTTCCAGACAGCAGCCGAGGCGGGTGCGGATTTTTTTCAGGTTCTTGTTGTTTACTTCCAGACCGTCTATAGATACTTTTCCCGTGCCTTTGGCAAAACCCGCCATGACAAGGAGCAACGTTGACTTGCCCGCTCCGTTGGGACCGATCAGGGCCAGTTTCTCGCCGTGCTCAACGCTAAGGCTTATGTCACTCAAAGCGGCAGTTCCGTCCGGATATCCGTATGTAAAATTTTCTATTTCTATCGCTTGAGACATCATTTTCACTGCAAAATCGGTTTTACGAAAAAATACAGTCCCGACACGAAAACTGCTGCTGTCAGGACAAAGAATAAATCGCAGCGGCGAACCTTCAGCTTCGAGATTGTGCGCCAATTCCCATCGAAGCCGCGAGCCTGCATGGCGATGCTGATATGCTCTGCGGTGTCGATGCTGCGGATAAAGAGCGAGCCGAGCATGGATGCTGCGGTTCTCAGCTCTGTTTTGAATCCGAGATTTCTGAGTTTTCTGCCCGCCCTGGCGCGCAGGATGTGATGCGCCCGGTCGATTAAGACAAAGATATAGCGGTACAGAAATCCAAGCTGGATAATCAGCAGCCTGGGCAGGCCGAGCTTTTGCAGGCCGGCGAGTAAATCGCTGAACCGCGTGGTCGATACCAGCCCTATCAGGGCCAGCATTGTCACGATGAACTTTCCGAGAATGACGAAACAACGCAACCATCCGAGCGAGCTTTGCCACGAAAACGGTCCAAAGCTGACGGCGACAGGCGTTCTGTCATACAAAGGGCAGCTCAGGGCCAGGACAATAACAAACGGGCTGACCAGCAGGATTTGCTTAAAGACGAATTTCAGTGGAATTTTAGCCCAGACCAGCACGGCAAACGGCCCGATTGCGTAACAGGCCAGAATGCTCAGCGAGCTGCGCGGCAGGGAAATCACCACGGCGGTAAAAACGAGCACGACCAGAAACTTGACCCGGCTGTCGAGCCGGTGGATGGCCGAGTCCTGATAAGCGAATTTATCGATGTGTGCGTGGTGCATGTTCTGTATCTCGCTTTTCGCATCTTCGGAGAGATATGCTTATAATGCCTGCTTTCTTCTGAGCATCCACGCCGTAAGCCAGATGACGGCCATTGTAAATACCGAGCCGACGACACCCGCGAAGCTGGTCCAGCCGGCTCCGACATCGGCCTGCTGGTCGGCGACATCACCGAGCTTCGACGCCCGCGCGGTATAATCGGGCATCAGGGAATACTTTGACTGGAAGTCGTCTATCGCGGTAATTCTGGAGTCCGGGTTGGACACGACAGTTTCGAACTCAGGCTCATCTGGCCTCTCGGCGTAGCTCCATTCGAGCCCATCGGGAAGGTCGGAGGCGAGCAAAGACAATCCCGCGCCGATAAGCACTGCAAGAATTCCCAGCGTTGCGAGCACGGCGTTTTTGCTCAGCCTGACTGTCCCCGGCAGAGAATCGGCCACGATGTCGGG
>CAZHBL010000483.1:0-1565 GCA_964530105.1 uncultured Pirellulales bacterium
GTGGGAAAATATCCCATGTTTCGTATTTTGCTTATCGCTTCTTTCTGGCTGAGGGCTTCAATTTCGTCTTTGACTTCCACGCCCTGTGCATCCAGCGCTGAATATTGAAAAACAGGCATCTTAAATAACTCCTTTGTATTGGTGATTGGCTGTTAAGTTCCAATCAATACTGAATCAATTACCCTTTACACGTCCTCCATCATTGTCTCTTTTACAATCTCGTCGATGGTCGTGATACCGTCGTAGATTGCAGCCAGGCCATTATCACGCAGCAGCCTCATACCGTTTTTCAGGCCGGCCGCACGCAAAACATTCGTAGAGGCCTGATTCATGATCAGGTCTCGTATTTCATCATTGAATACCATGATCTCAAAAATACCTATTCGCCCTCTGTAACCGGTACCGTTGCACTTACTGCAGCCCCGGCCGTAGTGGAACTTCTTGCCCTTGACGTCATCCGGCTGCAGTTGCAGCTCCATAAGCTGGGCTTCGCTTGGCTCGAATTGTGTTTTGCAGCTTTCGCATATCTTTCTGACCAGCCGCTGGGCGACAATCCCTTCGACCGTGGCGGTAATAAGAAACGGCTCGATCCCCATATCCAGAAGACGCGCGACAGAACTCGGGGCATCATTGGTATGCAGCGTCGTAAACACGACGTGACCTGTCAGAGACGCCTGTGCCGCAATCTGCGCCGTTTCGAGGTCACGAATCTCACCAACAAGAATGATATCGGGGTCCTGACGCAGAATTGAGCGAAGACATCGCGCAAATGTCAATCCAATGTCCGATTTCATCTGAACCTGAATAAGACCGTCAACGTCATATTCAACAGGATCTTCGGTAGTGATTATTTTCGTCTCAATGTCATTAAGCTGGTTCAAGGCTGAATATAGAGTGGTCGTTTTGCCACATCCGGTCGGGCCGGTAACGATTATGATACCATTAGGTTTGTGAATCAGCATATGAACCAAAGCAAGATCTTCCGGCCTAAGCCCAAGGACTCCCAGATCAAAACTTGCCTGGCTTCTGTCCAGAACACGCAATACGACACTTTCGCCGAACATCGTCGGCAGAACACTGACACGCAGGTCGATCGGATTGCCCTGGACGGTCAGCGAGATTCGGCCGTCCTGCGGCAGACGCCGTTCGGCGATATCCAGGTCCGCCATAACCTTGATACGCGAGCTTAACGCAGCAGCAATGTATTTCGGCGGAGGCACCATTTCATAAAGAACGCCGTCGATACGGTAACGCATCTTGTATTCATCTTCAAACGGCTCAAAATGAATGTCCGATGCCTTGTCACGAATAGCCTGCAGCAAGACCAGGTTCAGCAGCTTTTTAACCGGATTGGACTCGGAGAGTTCTTTCAGTTCATCCAGGTCGATACTCTGGTTCCTGCCGTCAAATTCCGCAAGAAATGTGTCGCCCTGTATTTCATCGATTAACTCGTTTATATTACTGTCTTGCTGTGTCTCATAGTATTTAGCCAGGGCCTTTTCGAGCGCTTCGGGGTCGGTTATCTTCGCTGTAACCTTGAAACCCATCAGGGTGCTCAAATCGTC
>CAZHBL010000483.1:1665-4542 GCA_964530105.1 uncultured Pirellulales bacterium
CGGGGTCGGTTATCTTCGCTGTAACCTTGAAACCCATCAGGGTGCTCAAATCGTCAGTAGCTCTGAAATTTTCAGGATTGTCAAGAGCAACGATTAATTCATTTAACTGTTGATTGTATTCGATCGGCACAATGTGGTACGTCTTTGCCATTTGAGCAGGCACCTTCTCGACTACGTTGGCAGGAATATCAATGCCATCCAGACTTATATGCTCCATTCCACGCTGGGCTGCCAACGCCATCTGGAGCTGTCCCTCATCGACCAGACCTAATTCAAGAAAGATCTGCCCTATCTGTACCTTTCCTCCCCGCTGGCCCTGGATTTTCAGGCATTCATGGACTTTGTCCCTGTCCAGAACACCCATTTTGATAAGTATTCGGCCGAGGGTTCTGCCCCTTAGCTGCTCTATTGGAGGCATCTTTTGTATGGTTTGCATTTTTCCCATCAGGTTTATCCTACCACTGATTCTGACTAATACCTATTTTATTATACGACACTAAAACCTTTTTGGCAAATAAATTATCAAATGGACAATTAGTTATTCAGACTTTCCTTTACGGCTATATTCGCTGGCAAATTAGAGTAGATAACACACATTCAAAGACGATCTGCTTTCTCGATAATTTGCTTGTAAAAAAGGCAATATAAGCCCCAAAAAACAGTCATATTGTATAGTTAGGCCCCAGAAAACACTTGTAGCAAACCGTAGAATTAGTCAACATGGGGGATACAGGCAAGGCAACTAAACAGGAATATAAATACATATTTTCCTTAAAACGCACTGGAAAATAAAAGAAACATAATTTTTTTTTTGAACCGCGATAACGATTTTCTATTATTTTTCAAAACCAGCCTCAAAAAAACTGAATAAGTTTTGTTAGAAAATACTCACCGTGTATTCTCAAAATATATTTTCTACTTCCCGGCCGGATATTTGAATACTACCTCATAATCCAGCGTTTTCCCTGAAAAGCAAAGCTGGCATTTGTCCTTAACGCCTGATCGCCCCTGAGGGAGTAGCTTAATTCGAGGGTTTTTCTCAGGAAAACTTTGAGAGGCTCACCCCTCTCATCTTTTGACACCGGATGGTCAACAGCAACCGTCTCATTACTCAGTCCTGTTATAAATAGCTGTAAGCTCTTGGCTTTGGTATCAAAATCCGGCCAGATAACGGCTATATCTTTCGTATTATCCTCACCCTGAAGTATTTTAGTGCCGGCATTGTCTAAAGGTTCAAGAAATGGGTATCTGCTCTTATGACGCTTTTTTATTTGATCAAAAAGCATTGATGATACAAATTTACCCGCCGGTATAATCTGAAAGCTATCCGTCATCAGGTCGCACTTTGGGTAGAAATCAACGTCGTCACCTGTGTTATTGGTTAGCGTAATAATCGTATACCAGAAATTTGCCGGCTTGTTATCGGAACCTCGCGGCAAAGTAATTTGCTGGGGAGGAGTAAATTCCATCTTCAGGGTCCATTGTCCCGGAGCGGGCACAATAGCCGGCTCGGGTGCCGCCAGACACACACAGGCAAGAATTGCCCAGATTCCCAAAATCCCATAAAAAAACCTTTTCATCGTATCGCCCTCAAACAGAACAATATGCTTTTTCTCAGCGAATCTAAAACAATCGCTTCGACTTACATTTTACACTAAATCCGCTCCAAAGCCAAGAACATTTTGCCCTTGATTTGCGATTATAAGCTAATTTATTGCTCTGTCGGCAAATTCTCAGCCAATAATACTGTTTCGTCCTTGGTTATTTCCCACCACAGTCGGGGATAGTCCTGCCCCTCAAGAATACACCAGATATCTTCGGTGCCGTTATCCGTCTCGTCCACAAAGTCCCAGCCGACCTCAAGGAACGCGCTTGCGGTATGCATCTCGGGGGTGGTTTTACCGGTCAGGTAGGCCGAATCAGTTCTGTAGGTTAGAGTCAGGCTCACGTCGGTTTTGTCATCGAACTGGATTGTCATATCATCAACTATGGTGCCGGCAAGTGCGGTCATGTTGAATATTTCGCCGAGGCTCTGTGAATACAAAAAGCCGGTCGGCTCGGTCAGATTCGCATCGACTTTATCGAACGAGGCGATACCGGCATCGAAATCGACAGTCAACCGGAACTTTCCTTCGATGCCGTAGGTTTCATGGACGCCAGCGATACTGCCGGTTTGAATCACGGTACTTTGGCCGGGGACGAACATGTAGATGCTCGTCCGGGCTTCTGCCGGCCGGCCAAAAACACAGTTGGTGAGCAGGATTAGCAGCCGGATTGCAAAATTGCCGCTTCGTTTTTCATACCCTGACATGCTAAAAGTTTTACTTAGAGCAGGCATTCTCTATTCTCCCTCGAAAAAGATCGAGAATTTCTCCTTTAGTCACTGTTATTCTAACACTTATGGGCACTAAAGTCAATGATGATGTGGTTATTTCAGCAGCCAAACGATGGGGGCTGAGGGACTAAAGTTTTTTAATATGCCCAAAATTGTTGCTGGACAATAGAAAAACGGTTATTCTGTTCCTGCGGCGGGTGAATTTGACTATCGGCTTTAGTATGAGTATATCAATGGTGGACGAACAGAAACAATTGCTGGAACAAATTGAGCTATTGCTTGAGTCAGGGGACATGCCGGCCCTGCGTAAGCTGCTTAATGACCAGCGAAGCAGTGACATAGCCGAGATCGTCGAACTTGTGGATAACGAGGAAAGACGTGCCATCTTCGATGTCATGGACAAGCCGATGTCCGCCGAGGTGTTTGAAAAGGTCGATGAGGCGACCAGGGCCGAATTGTTCGAACTGCTCAAAGACGAGGAACTTATCAGCCTTGTTTCCGAGCTTGACCCGGACGATGCCGCTGATATCCTTTCCGAGCTG
>CAZHBL010000484.1:0-4540 GCA_964530105.1 uncultured Pirellulales bacterium
CTGGTAGTCTGCGGTTCGATAACCTTCAACTCAAGTTCACCGAATCCAGGATTGATCTCATCCGGTGCTTGTTTCTTATTACCAACATAGCGTGAAACATAAATATAGCTAACATTGAACTGCCTTGGTCCACCAGCTGTTGCAAGGGCATCGGTCAGCCTGAAATTATATCGCGGAATAAAGTACCGGCCCGGAAGGGGAACTCCGTCACCCAACACTGAAAAAGCACGCTGCTGGGACCTGACTAATGCCACGGTCACCGACGGCTCTTTCAATATGCTCGGAGACAGAATCCTCCTGATCTGATCTTCGAGCTGAGTCTCGGTCATGCCCGACGCCTGAATTACTCCAACCTCAGGTACGGATATCTTTCCCGTCTCGGTGACTACATAACTGTTTGCGTACTGAACTCCTTCCTGAAGCAGCTCGAATATAGCTATGCTGACGACATCGCCCGATTTGAATACATAATCGGACTCTGTCACTAAGGTGTCTACCGGCAGCGGCTCTTCGGCGCCTTCCCAAGCCTCCGGTTCTTCCTCGGCCACGCCAAGAGAATCCAAAATCACATTGACAGCGGGAACCGGGCGGAACCTGCCTACCTGAGATGGGTCAAAAAACTTATTCCCACAGCCGGAAAAAAGTCCTAAAAAAAGCAAAAACAAAGCAGCATATAAGAAGGAAAAACTCTTGCCTTTACCTTCCGGCATTACCTTTTTCATAACAATAAACTTCCAAAATATACCGAGCTTCATAGTGAACCCGAACCTTATAAACTGCCAAAATATGCTTCCATACGATGAAATTTATCGGTTTAATGCCTTGTTCGCTTAACTTTATTTAACCTTCATAAAAGCAATACATTCGAGGCGAACAAAGTGCCCAAACACCGCTTTTGATACATTGCCATTTAGGTCTTATAATTACTTAAATACCTATATAGACAGAATCACTTCATCGGCAGAAAATCTTTTTATCAACATCGGCAAAATTTATGAATCGCCAGGTAAAAACCCGCCATTAAGCAACAAAATACAAGTTCTCCATATCCCGTCTCCAAACCGGAGAATTGGCCATACACATATGACCGCTCGTATTGAAATAATCTGTGTTTCTGATTTTTAAGACTTTTTTCGGATTTCCCCGAATCTTTCTGGTATAATAGGCCCCCTTATATCTCATAAGGCCCGTTTCACGATTTGTGAAAGATACGTTTATGAACATTTATTTATGGAGGTACAAGCAATGCTTAAGTCAAGATGTTTGAGAGATGTTATTACTGCGGGACTGTTGGTTCTGTTTATCTTTGCCCCGGCACTCCACGCACAAAGTCAGTCAGGCAGCGAACTGCTTAAAATGATCCCGGCGAAAACTTTATTTTGCGTCCGAGTGAACAATTTCGACTATACTCTGAATCAGATAGACCAGTTCCTGGCCGGCGCATCGCCAATGCCTATGGGTGTTTCCATGCTGGTACGTATGCAACTTGCAAATCTGTTGGGCAGCCCGCAGTTGACTGGCCTGAATACCAATGGCAGTTTCGCAGTGTTCGGCGTAACTATGCCTGGTGAGACAACGCAAGCCGACACGATCCCAGACGTATTTGTCGGTATCCTGGCTCCAGTTACGGATTACAAACAGTTTATCGAGGGCAATACAAATTGTACCGAAGGCGATGATAAAGGGATTTCTAAAATTACAATGAACGGGGCGCCTGTGATGCTCTCTGCGAAAGCCGACAATTATTCACTTATGAGTTGGGCGAACAATTATGATAAGCTGGTTACAATGGCAAAAGCAATCTCAGACACCAACGCAGCGGGCCTTTCCGGCATCCTTAATGCCGACGAAGTGAAACAGGCGCAAAGCGAACCAATCTGGGCTTATGGCAACGTGCAGCAGGTCTCCGAAACATTCGGTCCAATAATCTCCGCTAAGATCGAAGAGATTAAAACGGCGGCGAAAAGCATGAATGCCAACCAGCCGGGAGTATCACCTGCAAGTGTCCAGAACATCATGAATATGTATTCCGGCATTCTTGATGTGCTGATGAAAGAAACAAAATCAGTAAGTCTAACAATCAATCCAAAGCCGGATGTTTTGAATATCACAAAAACAATTTCAGCCGTACCAGGGACGGATATGGCGAAGATGTTTACGGCCGATGACTCCCCGCAACGGGACAACACGCTGCTGACTTATCTTCAAGACGGAGCCATGGTGAATTTCGGAGCTACAATTAACACACCATTCTGGAAAACGCTTAACAAAACAAGCATCGATTTGTTTGCCTCAATGGCTGGCGGGAGTATAAGTGCAGAGAATATCAAAGAAATAAAAGCTCTTTCAATGGAAGCTATCGACGCAATTGCAGGCCCCGTGGCGTATTCGATCTCAAGCGATGCTAATAATAAGCCGCCTTTTGCAGTTAAGTACGTTATAGCACTCAAGGATGAGAAAAAGTTCAACCAGCTAATCGAAAAAGCGATAGGTATGATAAACACAAGCGGCATCATGGATTTCTATAAGAGCTTTGGATTGGAAACCAGCTTTAGTATGAAAAGCGGCGTCGACAATTACAAAGGCATCTCAATAAATTCGGCGAAGCTAACAATGAAAGCAGCCGATGCCAACTCGCCGCAGGCCCAGATGATAACTTCTATGTACGGCGAAGGTTTCGATTACCGATGGGGTATGGCCAACGGATTATTCATCTGTGCCGTCAGCGGCGACGTCGATTCAACGATACGCGAATTGATAGACCAGGTCAAAACCGATGGCCCAAAGCAAATCGGCGCCGAGATGAAAACCGCCCTGTCTCTTCTGCCGGAAGAAAACAAAACCGATTTCATTGTAACATTTAATGTCCTGCGATTATTCAAAATGGTAACATCCATGGTACCTATACCGATACCGCCGATGGATGTTCAGTCCAAAAGCAACATCGTAATCGCAGGCAGAGCCGCTGACAGCAGGATGGTTGTGAATATGGCCTTGCCAAAACAGCACCTGATTGAAATCGTCTCGGCCGCTATGACGATGATGCAGCAAAAGACATCACAATGAATTAGTGACAGACAAGTTCTGAAAGCTTAAAAAAGAAGGTCGGATCTTAACGGTCCGACCTTCCTGATGTTTTATTGCGTACGTTTTACCGTGTGACAGTCTATTTTAACCAGCCGCTTTTGCGTACGGTCCCGGACGTCAGTTTCAAATATCTCTATCCTGGTTGGGATTCTGGGGCCCGCCTTTTCAACCTCTTGATAGTCGTAGCCGCGTACATATTGTATGGGCTTTTCACGGGCCGCCACTGTGCTTATACAGGCAAGCCGAATCATATCCACCAAAGAGCTGTCCCTGTCCTGATAGAAAACCGCATCAGATATACCGGCAGTAAGGTCTTTGCCTTGCCTGTCAATCGGGTAATACCATTTTCCCTGCATTTTGACCGGAGTGGACTGTTTGGTAAACTCAACCGAGCCGTCCAGAAATCGTGCCGGGGCTGTAATGATATTCAATATCACTTCTGCAAAACAGCGGCTCGGCACCGCTTTCGGCAGGGCATCGATTTGACCGGCCCCTCGCAGGACGTTAAATTGCCCATTCGAAAACTTCCAGACAAAAGCCCCCTGAGGCTCGTCGGCTGATATCTGAATGGAATTTAACCAGGGATGAACCTTGTAACGCTGCTCGGTCAGATAGAAACTGCCGTCCGGCCGATAAAAAGTAACCACACAATCAAGCTGCAGCATTATGGTCTTCGTCCAGGCATTCAATCCGCCCGTTGCTTCAATCGCCCGCGCTGCCTCATCGGACGGAGGGGAAATCGTTTCAACTTCCGGACCACGAGCCAGAACATCCACACCTTCCTTTTGTTTTTGCTCACAACCTGCGATAACAAAAACCGCTACAAGAACCAGGCAAATTGTCTTTAATATCCGATTTCTCATTTCCTCCAAGCCTCCTATTACCGGTTATTCATCGCAATTTAGATTTGCAAGCTGCTCCATAAGAGCATATCGTTTGACTGCATCGTTGCTTGCAAGTTTGATTAACTTTTCCGCAGCTTCTGGCTTCGACTGCTTCAGCGTTCGATAGCGATTCTCGCCATAGGCATACTCTTCGAATTCTACCGTCGGAGCTTTCGAATCAAGCTGGAGCGGATTCTTTCCCTGCTCTGCAAGTCTCGGGTCGAATCTGTACAACGGCCAGTGCCCGCAGGCGACGGCCTTTTTCTGTTCCTGATTACCCAGAGTCATATTGATGCCGTGGGCGATACAGTGCGAGTAAGCAATAATCAGTGAAGGTCCGGGATACGCCTCGGCCTCGACGAAGGCCTTGACCGTCTGGTTGGTGTTCGCTCCCATCGCTACTTTTGCGACATAAATGTTGCCGTAAGTCATAGCCAGAAGTCCGAGGTCTTTTTTGGGCATCGCTTTTCCGGCCGCTGCGAATTTGGCCACCGCCGCTCTCGGCGTCGATTTGGACATCTGGCCGCCCGTATTGGAATAGACCTCCGTATCCAGAACCAGCACGTTCA
>CAZHBL010000485.1:0-4527 GCA_964530105.1 uncultured Pirellulales bacterium
TAATCGAGCGCACCGGCCAGATCACCGGCCACAAATACACATCGAAGCTGGGCAATAAAACCGACAACGCATTCAGAGTCATTGCCGACCATATTCGCGCGCTGGTCTTCGCAATCACCGACGGCGCGACGCCCTCGAACGAAGGGCGGGGATATGTGATTCGCCGAATTCTTCGCCGGGCTTCGAGGTTTGGCCGGGAGCTGGGAATGCACGAGCCGTTCATCTACAAACTCGTGCCGGTCGTCGTCGATTGTCTTGGCGAGGCGTTCGGCGAGATCGGAGAAAGGGCGGACTACGTCTCGACCGTAATCGAATCCGAAGAGGCCGGCTTCGGCAGAACTCTCGACAGAGGCATTGAAATTTTCGCCGGCGCCGCCGGGCGGGCACAGAAATCGAAAGACAAAGTTATCAGCGGCGAAGATGCCTTCCAGCTTTACGATACATACGGCTTTCCGCTGGACTTGACACAGCTCATGGCCCAGGAACGCAGCCTCAAGGTCGATACGGCGAAATTTTCCGAACTCATGGAACAGCAGAGGCAGCGTGCCAGAGCCGCTATTACAAAAGATTCGCTGTCCATTACAGATACGGTCAGCGGCCAGGTCCTGCCGGAAACCGAAGACCTGCACAAATATCA
Organism: uncultured Pirellulales bacterium; assembly: GCA_964530105.1. Classification (GTDB taxonomy): domain Bacteria; phylum Planctomycetota; class Phycisphaerae; order Sedimentisphaerales; family Anaerobacaceae; genus JAFGPJ01. The sequence goes on from CAZHBL010000485.1 coordinate 638, forward strand.
CGTGGACCAGTGTGACACTGTTATTGCAGGTTTCATCGACGGCGAAGGTTTCAAAAACAAAGGCCGAATCGAAGCCGGTACTCAGGTCGGTTTAGTCCTCGACAAGACTTGCTTCTATGCCGAGGCGGGCGGGCAAGTCGGCGACTGCGGCGTCATCCAGTCCGGCAAGGCCCGGTTCATCGTGGAAAAAACTATAAAAATTGCCAACTGCATTGTCCACCAGGGTAAGGTTGCCGAAGGGGCCTTTACTGTCAGCGAAAAGGTGCATGCTATCGTCAGCAAAGACAGAAACTCCGTTAAGAAAAATCATACCGCCACCCACGTGCTCCAGTGGGCGCTGCAGGAGGTACTCGGCAAATCGGTGGCCCAGCAGGGAAGTTACGTCGGCCCGGACTATTTGAGATTCGACATAACCTGCCCCAAGGCACCGACCTCCGAGCAGCTCAGGCAGGTGGAGGAATTGGTCAGAGAAAAAATCGCCTCTGACCTGCCCGTAACATGGGTGGTCATGCCGAAGAACGAGGCCCAGAAACTCGGTGCGATGGCTCTGTTCGGCGAGAAGTATGGGGACGAGGTTCGGGTTGTAGCTCTCGGCGCCAAAAATAAGGACCATATCAACGAGGCTTTCAGCCGGGAGTTCTGCGGCGGCACACATGTTGACAGGCTTGGGGCGATCGGCGGCTTTAAGATAATCAAAGAAGAGAGCATCTCGGCCGGCGTCCGCAGGATAACCGCCCTGACCGGTTCGGCGCTAACAGGCCATCTCGAAAAAAGCAGTGACATCGTCGATGAGCTTTCGGTAATGCTCAAGGTCCCGTCCGAATCGCTCGTCGAGCGGGTCGGCCAGTTGCTCAAAGACAATAAAAAGCTCGCTAAAGAACTCAAGGCGGCCGCCCGGCAGTCGGGCTCGGATTCCATGACCGAGGCAAGAAAGCTCCTTGAAAAATGTGAGAAAATCGGCGAGGCCTCAATCGTCATCGGCCAATTGTCGACAACTTCGGTCGAGCAGGCGCGAGAGGCCGTCGATATGCTCAAGAAGAAGGCAAAATCCGCCGCGATTGTTTTGGGCTTCGACGAGGACGGCAGGGCAACGCTTTTGGCGGGCGTTACCGATGATCTGGTCGTCAAGGGACTCAAAGCCGGTGATATAGTCAGGGAGATAGCGCCCATAATTGACGGCGGCGGTGGGGGCCGGCCTCAAATGGCGCAGGCCGGCGGTAAAAATCCGAAAAAAATCGGCGATGCCCTTACCAGAGCAAGTGAAATAATAAAGCAAAAGCTGGGCGGCTAATCAGCAGGGTAACAGGCGGCTTGCCGGAAAAAGATAATCGCAGAGAATTTTAACTGAAGAAAATCTGCTCTGATGCGTCCTATTCGATAGAACGGCTCTGTGGTAGAGTTTCTGTGTATGGAAGAACCACCCGACCTAAAAATCGCCAAAGTTGCAGAGCCAGTAAATCAATCGTGAGGGAGAAGGTTTAATGATTCGGTTTTACTGCGAACACTGTGCTCATAAAATCAGTGCCCGGGACAAGGACATTGGCAGACAGGGAAAATGCTCAAAGTGCGGCAGCGTTATAGTTGTACCGACCGAATCGACCATCATTGAGTTTCATTGTGAAAAATGTGACAGGAAGATAAGCGCTCCGAAAGGTCACGCCGGCAAAAAAGCCATCTGCCCAAAATGCAAAAGTACGTTTATCATTCCGACCAATCAATTCACAGGCTCTGCTGAAACGCGGAATGATTCCGGAGACCTGATAGCCCACACAATCGATTCTCCTCATGACTTAACTCTTATAGATGTCCCGGAAGAATACAGGCTAAAAGACGAGCCTGCTGACCAATACAAGGTCTCCGAACAAACTAACGCCCGGCAGCATGAGTCCGAAGAAGATTTGGTGGCGGAAGAAACCGAATACGCAAGACAACGCAAACTGCCCTGGGTCGTAGATATATTCCTTTACCCGGTAAGTCTCTCGGGTATATTACATCTCGGAATGTTTACGGTTATCCCACTTTTGATAGCTATTGTTAGAATATTGCTCGGCCCTTTCGGTATGGCCGTCGCTTTTCCGGGCTTTCTGATAAATATGGCTGTCGTGCTGTACTTGTATTGGTATGTTTCCGAATGCATCCGTGACAGTGCCAAAGGCGGACTACGGGCCCCGGAAGCTTTTGCCACATTAGGTCTAAGTGATATGTGGTCGCAGGCGCTGCACATCATAGGCTGTTATCTGATTTTTTTAGGCCCGGTATTTTTCTATTCTTACTTCATTCAAAAAACTGATGCTGTGTTCTGGCTTTTACTCGGCTGCGGAGTGTTCTTTTTTCCTATGGGTTTATTGGCCTGCGTCATGTTCGACTCTATTCGCGGTCTTAATCCCATCTTGCTGATCCCTTCCATATTCAGCACCTTTTTTCAATATTGTGGTCTCGTATTGCTGATAACCGGGATTGTGTTGGGCTTCAAAGCTGTCCAGACGAAACAAACCGATAACGTACAAACCGAGACAATAACGATGATTTTCCTGGGGAGCGTTTTCTACTTAATCCTGCTTTACATCACTTTTGTAGTGGCACATTTGCTCGGCCGTTTCTATTGGCGGTATGAGAAGAAACTGAAATGGGAAGTTTAACGATAGTTTTGGAATACGAAATTAAACAGATGATAAAAGATTAGGTGCCATGAAGATACTCGAAGAAGAGCCTCCGTTGGCGGATGAATGTAAGCTGCCCTGGCTTATCGACGCCTTCCTCTATCCGGTTAGCGGCTCCGGCATGATAAATCTCGCAGTATTCGTAATTCTTCCGAAATTCATCTCTCTCCTGGTTTTTGTGCTGACATCGCTGCTCGCACCCTTTCTTCAATTCGGCACTTCCTATATCACCAGGCTCCTCACGGCACCTTTTTATATAGTATTTGGCTGCTATGTGGTTTATTACGTTGCTCACTGTGTCATCGACAGCACCAAAGGCCACAGGCGCGCAACCGATCTGCCGATGGCGAACATATTCAGCGCAGGGGATCTCGTTGCGCAGGTAATTCTTCTGCTTGGCTGTATAGCTATTTGTTTTTTTCCGATTGCATTTTATTACATTTTCACAAGGCCGATTGACTGCTGGTTTTGGGTGTTGTTAGCTGCCGGTGGTTTCTTTTTCCCAATGTGTTTTCTCAGGGGAGTGATGTTCGATTCCTTTGACGCACTGAATCCCGTGGAAATCTTCAGATCCATTATCAGCGTTTTTTTGCCGTACTGCTGCCTGGTACTTTTTTTCATGGCTCTCGGAGGATTCGCTGTGGCGGTTTTGCCCCGTCTGCCACTCTGGGATTTTCTGCAGACATGTATAATATTTTACCTTGTCTTTGTACTGGCGCACCGGTTGGGCTGGTTCTACTGGTGGTATAAGGACAAGCTCGACTGGGGCCTGTGATTTTCCGCCCGGAACTCAATCCCGCTGCCGGATTCTTACGCTGTTGGCATGGGCGCCGAGCCCTTCAATCTCAGCAAGGCGGACAATATCATCGGTACTGGCGACCAGCATTTCCTGATCATATTCGATAATACTGATCGACTTTAGAAAATCGTTGCTGGTCAGCGCACTGGCAAACTTCGCCCGCATTCCGGTCGGTAACGTATGGCTCGGCCCGGCCCAATAATCCCCCACTGCCACGGGGGTGTAAGAACCGATGAAAATTGCGCCGGCGTTGTTTATCTTTTCGGCGATTTCCCTGCTGTCCTGCCCGCATTGAATCTCTAAATGCTCGGAGGCAAAATCGTCCGCTATTTCAATCGCCCCGGCCATATCTTCGAGGACGATAATAGCACTGTGCTTCTTCAGCGATTCTTTTGCCGCTTTGGCTCTCGGCAATTCCGCCACCTGTTTCT
>CAZHBL010000486.1:0-4520 GCA_964530105.1 uncultured Pirellulales bacterium
CCTGGTCGTTCTGGGATTATTTGAATTCATCGGCACCGAAAACACTTCCGGCGTGGTCTGGGCCGACGTTGTCAAGAAAGTAGAAGCGAGTCGGGGCAGTGTCGTTCGATGCAGAGAGAAAAATTCATTTCAGCCTTCAGATGAAACCGACTATTCAATCACGTACACCTCACCGAGACATTCCCGAAAGGACTTCTACAAAGGAGGACAAATCACCCAAACCTATTACGACGACTTCTCAGGCGTCGAGACAGTGACTATCACAGGCGTCTATCACATACACAAGCACTACCTGTCTGACACGTATAAAAAAAGCAGCAATGAATTCTTTCTGGAGAAGCACGAGGACTGGATGAATCCCAGGTACCTGGTTCAGAGAGTCCTGGCCGGCGAGCACAGAAATCTCGGACAGAAAACCATCGATGGTGTATTGTGCGAAGGTATCGAGACTACCGACCCGGCTGCCCTGGGTCCCTTGCCGGGCCCGATCAACCGTCTGGAAGTGGAGTTTCGATTGTGGGTCGATGTGCAAACTAAATACCCTGTTCTGTTCGAAAGTAAGATGAGCGGCGAGGCGGAGGGCAAGTCGATGGAATCTGAGTGGGTCTTGGACGAGTTCCAGTGGGATGTGGAGCTGGATCCGAGTTTCCTGGAGCCGAATATCCCGCCGGACTACGTAGACATTCGTACCCTCTAAACAAAGGTGATTCCCCATAGGCCGGGTCTTTTTATCCCGGCCTTTTTTATGCGCGGGTTTGCGTATCGAACGCAGCCGAACTCCTGACTCAAAAAATCTGTTGCAAATCTTCGTAGCCGCCGTATAACATATCGCAACATAACTAATCATTTATCAGGAGCAGAAAGATGAAACGGTATCGATCGACTCTAATCATTGTAATATGTTCTGTACTTGCAGCCGAAGTCTGTGTCTTCGCCGCGGACAATAAATGCCAAGTTTCGGACGAATTGAAAAAATGGCACGATGTCACCCTGACCTTTACCGGCCCGGAAACCGGGGAAAACGCCCAGCCGAACCCGTTTCGCGATTATCGCCTTATTGCCACCTTCAGCAAAGGCCAAAAACGATACGTTGCCGGCGGCTATTACGCCGCAGACGGCAATGCCGCACAAACCAGCGCCAAAGCCGGCAACAAATGGCGGGTGCATTTCGTGCCAGACGAAACAGGCAAATGGGTGTACGACGTATCCTTTCGTATCGGGACGGATATTGCTCTTTCAAGTGATCCTAAAGCCGGCTCTGCAACAGCATTCGATGGTGTCACCGGAACGCTTGAAATAGCGGCAAGCGACAAGACCGGCCGGGACCACCGGGCAAAAGGACTGCTGAAATACGTCGGCAAGCGCTATCTTAGATTTGCCGAAACGGGCGAATACTTCATCAAAGGCGGCGCCGACAGTCCCGAGAACTTCTTAGGATATGCCGACTTCGACGATACGTTTGACGCCGGCGAGCTAAAACGTGAAGGCGAAGCCGCAGGTAACAAATTCATCCACCATTACGCCCCACATGTGAAAGACTGGCGCACCGGCGATCCAACCTGGAAAAACGGCAAAGGAAAGGGCATGATCGGGGCGCTGAACTACTTAGCCTCCAAAGGCATGAACAGCGTTTATTTCATCACTTACAATATCGACGGCGGCGACGGTAAAGACGTTTGGCCCTGGACGAATCCGAAGGAAAAATATCGCTTCGATTGCAGCAAGCTCGACCAGTGGGAGATTGTTTTTTCGCACATGGATAAACTCGGCCTGATGCTCCATATTATCGGCCAGGAGACGGAAAACGACCAGGGACTCGACGGCGGCGAACTCGGTCCACAGCGAAAACTTTACTACCGCGAGCTTATCGCCCGCTTCGGCCATCACTTAGCCCTTATATGGAACCTCGGCGAGGAGAACACTAACACAACTGACCAGCGTAAAGCCTTTTGTAAATATATCAAAGAGCTTGATCCCTACGACCATCCGGTCGTCTGCCATACGTTTCCGGGCAAATATGATGAAGTCTATGAGCCACTGTTGGGATACGAATATTTTGACGGCCCATCGTTGCAAACCAACGATACGCATAACCAGACGACAAAGTGGCTCGACAGTTCCGCCGCGGCGGGCCGGCAATGGTTCGTTTCTCTGGACGAGATTGGCCCTGCCCATACCGGCGTTAAGCCCGACAAGGACGACTACTGGCACGATGAGGTCCGGCATAAACACTTGTGGGGCAATCTGATGGGAGGCGGTGCCGGCGTCGAATGGTACTTCGGCTACAAATTCGCCCATAACGACCTGAACTGCGAAGACTGGCGCAGCCGGGACCATCTCTGGGATTTGACACGATACGCCCTGGAATTTTTCCACGAGCACCTGCCCTTCACCGAAATGGACCACCACGATGAGCTGACTTCCGCAAAGGATGACTATTGCTTCGCCAGGCCCGGCCAAATCTATGCCGTATATCTGCCAGCCGGCGGCACGACGAATCTCGACTTGGGCGACCATTCGGAAACCTTTACCGTTCAATGGTACAATCCGCGCACCGGCGGGGAGCTTCAAACCGGCACCAAAACCGAAATAACCGGCCCCGGCTCAGTAGCCATCGGCCAGCCCCCCACCGATCCAGAAAAAGACTGGGTCGCCCTGATAAAACGACAAACTACCAAATAAATCCAGGGGAAAAAAGAGGGCCAGCAGTGTTTTAATGCTGCCAGCCCTTTGAATGTTCTGGGTGTTTTTTTCTTTCTGAGGTGGCCTACTGTGCCAGTGCTGCGATTTCTTCTGCGCTCAGCGCCACATCGTAAATGCGAACATCGTCAATCAGGCCGGAGAAGTAAGTTCCCGCATCGAGTGTCTTGCTTGTGCCAATGTACAGACCGCCATTTGACGATTTCAGTGAAGCCAAAGTATTCGTATCTGTGGCCACTTCTGTGCCTTCCATATAGAGAACTCTGTAGGAGCCGTCCCAGACAAAGCCGACATGATGCCAAAGGCCATCAGTAATGACGGCTTGGCAACCTAATGGTTGCGGGGTGAACCGGCCAACAGGAGGCGGCACTAAACCGGTCATCAACCAACCACCCACTGCGTCTATACCAAGCCAGGTCTCGCCGCTCCCAGTGTCATCCATCTGAGAGATAATCACCTGTCCCGGGGCACCGCCTTTAATCCAGGCAAATACACTAAACGGGCCGTCAGCCGGATCTAAATCACATATAGAAACAACGTAGTCATCGATCCCATCGAATTGAAGTGCGCCATCATTCTTACCATCAGCAGGCCGCCACAACGGATCGCCAAAAAGGAAGCCATCTTTGCCTTTGACGACATCATAAGCAATCGAACCTTCTGTCTCGTCCAGCTTCCAATATGCAATCAGCTCTGCTGGCAGAATTTCTTCGAATAAATGCTCAGCCAGGACAATCAGGTCCTGGACATCTACTATGCCGTCACCCCAGGGCATCGGGCCGATATCACACAAGGAATAGTCTTCGCCCCAGTGATCAACCATGATGCACATGTCGGAAGAATCGACAATACCATCGCCGTTGAAGTCAACTATTGGTGTGATCAGCACCTGCCAAAGATCGTAGCCACCGAATCCACCAGGACGGTCGGAAACAAAGTAAAGGGCCGAGCAATCAGGTGAAAGGCTGGGCCAGAAGGCTCCGTAACCAGCCATATTGATATGTGGTGGAAGCTTAACCGGTGCTTTGAAGGGCTCCGAAACGCTCATCCGGCTTGCCATCCATAATTGTAGACTGTTAAGGCTGGTTGAAGAGGGATTGTCCATGTTCGACATGAAAAAGAGTTTTAAGCAATCAGATGAGACCTCTGGTGACCAATCATTGCCATTGGAATTGATATGGCTCAGAAAAGTCGGGGAACCAAAGTTCTCGGATGAAGTTTTTCGCGAGGCCATCATTATATCACACTGTCCGGATGATCCGGGTCGATGGGAGTTAAAGTAGAGCGATAGATCATCGGCCGAAATGTGTGGACTCATCGCATGCTGGCTGTTGATGGCGGGGCCAAGATTCACCGGCGCGCTCCAGGGATCATCTGTAGTTGCCCTCATTACCATCCATATGTCACCTCGACCACCAAGCCCCCCTGGGTGTGAGTTGCCGAAGGGAGGATAGTGCGGATCGGAAAAATACAGGGTTAGGCCATCAGATGAGATACTCGGTTCCCAGGCATCATATCGTGTATTAGTAGGTTTCCCAAGATTCACTGGAACACTCCAGTTGTGTTCTGTACTTTCTCGCTTTGACACCATCAGGTCATAACCACCATACCCCCCGGCCTGATTGGAGCTAAAGTACAGCTCAAGTCCATCGCGCGAGATACATACGCCCATCACATCAGAAGAATTGTTGATTGTTGGCCCAAGATTTGTGGGAGTACCGAAGGTGAAATCTGCCTTAACAATTCCACTACTAAGCACCAGGCCGACGACAGATCCAAGTAACACCAACCTTATTCTGTAACTATCAAACCATTTCATT
>CAZHBL010000487.1:0-4519 GCA_964530105.1 uncultured Pirellulales bacterium
GGCCTGAAAAACTGGGAGTCCTTCGACAAAATGTATCCGGTTTCCGGCACCGGCACCTTTACAGGCGACAACGGAATTGTATGGAATTACACCAAAGTCGACTCCAGCAAAGACGAGGAGACTATGACCGACGCTTTTATTATCATGCGCCGCGGTTCATCGCTCTCGGCAACCATTCCCGGCGGCATCGGTGAGCTGCATTTTGCGATGGATAAAAATGCCGAGATTGAAGTGACGGTTGACGGCAAATCGATGGGAACATTCAAACCAATACGCCAGGGTGGCTGGAATAACCATTATTTCAAGATTAAGGATTTGAATAAGACGGGTGACGTGATAATTGAGTTTACCTGCAGGAGCAATAAAGCCGTCATGGATAACATCTCGTGGACTGTTCCTGATTAGGCAGTCGAACAACCGTGACTCGTGCCCCGTGACTCGTGGTTCGAGCAGGGGGGCTGGGGGGTATCCGATTATTGGCCGATATCTATCTGGTTGGGCGCCCCGGGGGTGGGGCTCTGTTGGTAGCTCCAGGAATTACCACCGTCCGGGAATCGGCCGTAGGACACATCCTCGAACTGGCCGTCGAAAAGAATCGAATCGATGATCGTTTTACCGTCGCTGTCAACCAGCACAATGGTTTCGCCGTTTATGCTGAGATTGTAATTCGTATGGTAAGCGCCCTGCGTACCGTCGTCGTCTGCGTAAAAGATGAGATATTGGCCGGGCTCGATACTTACTCCGGCGCCGATCTGCCACTTGGTCAGGTTCTGGAATTCGTCGGTCAGGTACATGCCTTCGAGATTGATTGTGCCGGCCGTACCGTTGTATATCTCGATCCAGTCGGGAAATTCGCCGGACTCGTCGGGGTCTTCGAGCGTCGTATGATTGGAGGCCATAAGTTCGTTAATCACGAGTCCCTTTAGTCCAACCATAAACCTTGCTTCGGTCATGGCGCCCCACTGGCCGGCCTGGAACGTACGGGCTTTGACCGTAGTGGTTTGGTCAAGGATAATCGGCGGCGAGGCGGTACCCGCGATAAGCCCGACCAGCTCGAGGTCGAAGCTTATATCGGAGCTGGAGGCGTTGGCCTGATGGATTTCGACGGCGATGATGTTGTCGCCGTTGACCAGAATATCCGGATCGATATCGTACGTATAGAACGTCGATTCATCGGCCCCGCCCACCGGCACGCCGGCACCCTCGGCCCAGGTCAGATAGTTGATTTCGCCGCTGGGCATGTTGATACGCGGGGTTGCTTCGGCACCGTTTATGTACACGACCGCGCCGTCGTCTCTTACGATACTCAGTGACAGCTCCGTTAAATCGGAGGCATTTTCGACATTGAAAACGTGCCGGAAATAGGTTGTGGGGTATTTGTTGCCGGAATCAGGGCCATAGCCGACTACGGTGGCTTCGTCATTGTCACCATAGCCTAATTGTGCCGGACCGGCAGCCCATGAATCGTCGTCGAAGCTCATGTTGCGCCATGCCGTGCCCTGGTCGGAGCCGTCGTCCTTATATCGCCAGGTCGAGCCTCTGCCGATTAATGTCACGCCGGTGGTGGCGTCCTCGAAAATTGCCGCGTTCGGATTGATACTGCCGCCCCAGAGACGCGGATCGGATCCGTCCTCCGTATGGAGTCCCGAGGACAGCGTGTAATAAATCGTTCCCGGCTTGCCGTTGCTCTGTGACATGAGCAATTCGAATCCGGGTGTTATTTCTCCGCCTTGCTGGTTGAAAGATACGAGTGCCATATCCGGGAACATGCCCACCGAGCGCATCTGATTGATGACAATCTGTGTCCGGGCGGGGAAGAAAGTGTTGAGCATGTAATTGTTCTGCCCCTCCCAATCGTCCTTGGTGCGCGGCTGACTTCTCTTGGCGTTGCCCCATCGCGCCGACTCGGCTATAATCGCCAGATCGATCTGGTTTGCCCGGGCCGTCCAGCGTTGGATATTCGGAGCTGCCGATAGGACTCCGCCGTTAAAGAAATACATATTCACCCGGTCGGCAAATTCCATAAGATATTCCAGATTGTCGGTGAGTCGCAAATGGAGCCAGGCCGGATTAAAATGCTGCCACTGCTGCCCGATTGTCCGGTCGGTGGGATCGGTCAGGAGCCGCCCTTCATTGACTCCGCCATTAGCTCCTAAAGAGTGCTCGGCATCGTGACGGTACCAGGTGAATCCATCGGGCCGGACACGATTATAGATGGCGAACACGTTGTTTGAAAAGTGTCCCCAGCAACTAACCGGTGCATCGGGGTCACCTGTATAGTAGGTGCATATCATATAGTCCATCAGGTTCTCGGGATTGAGCAGCCTCTCGCCGTAAGGGTCGGGCGTTCCATCCGGCAGAAGGCCCTGCACAGCAAAATATGCCGCGTTGGAGCTAAAGCCGGCGACCGCGGCATCGTACAGCCGCCGATACGAATCCATATTACCGTCTGTTGCCTGAAGCGCACGTGAGCCTGATGAATCGTTCTTGATTACATCGTACTCTTCCTTGTCCCCGCCCAGGTACGACTCGGCAAAATCCGCGTCAGCCCTTTCCTGCGTCTGATAGAGACCCCAATAGTGACCGTTTATATAGAGATAGTAATACCGGCTGCGGGTGTACGGCTGACCCATGTCATGCTGTACGTCGCGGGAGAAGACGTCTCTGATAAACGTATTCTGCGAGCTGCCCTCGTACGACCAGGAGTAATTCTGACTGGTGCGTAGATCGATCTTATCGAACTCGTCCACTCCCTCGCCGCCGAACAGCGGGTACCGGAGCTTTCCCTGCCCGTATTCACTGCGAAAGAACAGCCGGAAGGCGTGTTTGGGATTGCTGCCGCTTCGGCTGAATGCCCCGCGTATCCTCAAACCGGCGTCAAGCCCGAATCCCGGCGTCCCGTCCGGATTGAGCAGCTCGACGGACGTGCGCCGCTCCCAGTTTATGCCGTCATTACCGGCGTGGACGTATATGCCCGTGTTTCGGTCGAAAAGATTCGCCAGATCCGTTACCAGCGATATTGTCGGTATATCGAGCAGCGCATCCTGGATCAGACCGGCCCACTTGGGATCGTTAACGATGTCCGGGTCCATGCCGTAATCGATGACCTGGCCGTTAACGTTGCCTGTCGGCCAGCCGGGGCCGGGGGCCTGGCCGTTGGGCGATTGTCTTATGACGTCACTGATAAAGATGTAGGTTTTTGTAACGACGTTCGGATCCTGATAGTTCGCCTTAAAAGCTGCGGCCCGGACGACTGTCGTACCGGCAATTGTAAGAGGGCCTACATAGACAATGCCGGTATTTGATTTGGGAGTCGAGCCGTCTAATGTGAAGCGTATCTGGGCTGCCTGAGTGGGCGTTGTGAGCGTCAACTGAAACGGCGTGTCGTAAAATCCATGCTCGACGCTGTATTCGACGTTTTGTACGACTTCGGCTTCAGCGGCACCAACTTCAAAGCATAAAAATAGAAATAAAACAGCAGCTAAAGGTATTGACCCGATCCTCATGTTAAACCTCATAATTGTTATTCTTTACCCTTCTTCGTCATTACCCCCACTCAGATATTTAATTATAGCATATTTATGGATAAAAAGCGATGGCGTTGTTTAGCAACAATCCTTTCCTGTTTATTTACAAACGTTTACGTACAATTGCCGGCCGGCGGAAAGTCTAAAAGACGCGGTATATCTTTCGTTTTCTCGGAGTCATTATCCGGCCAAATTGGCTGTCTGCGGACTGGACAATCCCATTGCGTGTTTGTATAATACGGAAATACTATCGAGTATCATCAAGCACTGTTTTTTGGAGCAACAGCGTGAAGTGCCTGCTTTAGCTGTTAATAGTACTATGATGAAATATAATATTATATTTTGTGCCGTAATCCTGATAACACCGGTAACATTCGCGGATATCCCCTCGCTCGAAACACTCAACAGCGGCGTTTTCACTGATGCCCTTAAAAATCTTCCCGCCGAGTTTGACAATATTGAAGAAATCATTTTCGTCCAACGCGGCGGATACGAAGACCCGCACTGGTATGCAAATATCGGCTACTACTGCGACGACGAGAATGAAGCTGCTTATACGACCGGCGCGCAACTTTGCAAATTAAACTTAAAGACCGGCAAGATTACCGTTCTGCTGGAAACTGCCCAAGGCTGCATCCGTGATCCGAAGGTCCACTACGATGGAAAGAAAATCATCTTTGCCTGGCGGAAAGACGGTTCACGGGATTACGACCTCTATGAGATTAACGTGGACGGCAGCAATATCCGCCAGATTACTTCGGGGCCTTTCGACGATTACGAACCCGAATACCTTCCCGACGGCGGCATCGTTTTCGTCTCCACACGCGCCCGGCGATGGGTCGGCTGCTGGATGACCCAGGTCGGCACAATCCACCGATGCGACGAGGACGGCAGGAATATCGAAATGCTCTCATGCAATATCGAGCACGACAACACGCCGTCCGTGCTGCCCAACGGGCAGATTCTCTATATGCGATGGGAATACGTCGACC
>CAZHBL010000488.1:0-4477 GCA_964530105.1 uncultured Pirellulales bacterium
CCAGTGATTATGATCGCGAGAAACTCCAGGAACGGTTGGCCAAACTCACCGGTGGCGTTGCTCAAATCAATGTCGGGGCGGCAACAGAAGCGGAAATGAAAGAAAGAAAAGCCCGAATCGAAGACGCCCTGCACGCCACTCGGGCGGCTATTGAAGAAGGAATCGTGCCGGGCGGTGGTGTGGCTTTGATCCGCTGTATCGATGCCGTGGAGAAACTTAAACTCGAAGGCGACGAGCAGACCGGTGCCGATATCCTGAAAAAGGCACTTTCGATGCCCTGTTACTATATCGCATACAACGCCGGAATAACTCCGAATCTTGTTGTCAACAATGTGATGGAAGGCAAAGGTGGCTTCGGCTACAATGCCAACCTGGACAAATACGAGGATCTCTTGGAAGGCGGCATTATTGACCCGGTAAAGGTTACCCGCATTGCCCTGCAGAACGCTGTGAGCATTGCCGGCCTGCTTTTAACAACCGATTGCCTTGTGACCGAAAAGCCGAAGGAAAAGGAAAATATGCCGGCTGGCGGTCCCGGAGGCCCGGGTATGGATGGCATGGGCGGCATGGGCGGTATGGGCGGTATGGGCGGCATGATGTAAACCGGCCAGAAATTTTTAATTGTTTTCGACGTTGCCCCAAAGAAGAAAAAAGGGCTGCAAGTCTTGCCAGGACAGAAAACGTTAAATAGAACAAGGAGGCAAAAAATGAAAGAGAAGACAACCCGCATAAGCAACAGAGCTGGTTCAATCTGCCGCCGGACATATCCGGCACTAATGGTAGCAGCAATATGCGTACTATTGATTGCGGGCTGCCAGCAGGAAGGAGCCAAAATGTCTGTTGTCGATTCACCCGGCTTGAACAACACTCTGAGCAAGGACGAACGAATGGGTTGGTGGAATGAGGCCAGGTTCGGCATGTTTATCCATTGGGGTCTTTATGCAGTGCCGGCCGGAGAGTGGAAAGGCGAGAAGGTTCCGGGTATCGGTGAGTGGATTATGGAAAATGGACACATACCCGTCTCCGAGTATGAACAGCTTGCCAAACAGTTCAATCCGGTCAAATTCAATGCCGAACAGTGGGTACAAATCGCCAAAAACGCAGGGATGAAGTATATCGTTATAACCAGCAAGCATCACGACGGCTTTTGCCTGTGGGATACGAAATATACCGACTATGATGTGGTCGATGCTACACCGTTCAAGCGTGACATTCTGGGCGAATTGGCTCAGGAATGCCGGAAGCAGGGAATCAAACTTTGCTTCTATCATTCGATAATGGACTGGCACCATCCCGATGCGCAGGCACCTTTTTATCCGAAATATAACGATACGAGCAAATCCAATCCGAATTTTGACCGCTACGTCGAATATTATCTGAAAGGCGAGATAAAAGAGCTGGTTCATAATTACGGGCCGCTTGGAATACTCTGGTTCGACGGCGAATGGGTCAAGGACTGGACGCGGGAAATGGGCTGGAATATGTATGATTACTGCCTTAGCCTCCAGCCTGATATAATCGTTAACAACCGGGTAGGCAACGGCCGGCAGGGAATGCGGGGTCTCAGCAAGAGCAAAGAATTTGCCGGCGACTACGGAACTCCCGAACAGGAGATACCAGCGACCGGTTTACCGGGGGTCGATTGGGAAACCTGTATGACCATGAACGACACTTGGGGATACAAGTCCTATGACAATAATTGGAAATCTTGCGAGGATTTGCTTCATAAGCTGGTTGATATTGCCAGCAAGGGCGGCAACTTCCTACTGAACGTCGGACCGACGGCCGAGGGGCTTATTCCCGGTCCCAGCGTCGAGCGTTTGGCCGCTATCGGCGAATGGATGAAGGTCAACAGCGAGAGCATTTACGGAACTACGGCCAGTCCGCTCGGCGAGGTCCCCTGGGGTCGGTGCACAGCAAAGCCCGGCAAGCTGTATCTGCACGTCTTCGATTGGCCGGCAAACGGCAAGCTTGAAGTATCCGGCCTTAAAAATAAGGTCAAAAAGGCTTACCTGCTGGCTGATAAGAAGCGAGCAAAACTGCTCGTGATGCATACAAACAGCGAAAAGGTTGTTGTTACAGTGCCGTCTAAAGCGGCGGATCCGGTTAATACGGTTATCGTTCTGGAAATCAATAACAATTAAATAAACAATAAATGGAAATGAATAGATAAGGAGTGAGTTATGAACCTTAAACCTCTCGATGATAGAATTGTAATCAAGCAGTCAGAAGCTGAAGAGAAAACCGCCGGCGGGATTATTCTGCCGGATACGGCCAAGGAAAAACCGCAGATCGGCAAGGTCGTTGCCGTCGGTCCGGGCAAACTGCTCGATGACGGCAAGCGAGCCAAAATGTCGGTTAAGAAAAACGACGAAGTGATCTACGGAAAATACATGGGTAGCGATATCGAAATCGACAGGGAAAAGTATGTCATTCTCAGAGAAAGTGACGTTCTCGGAATTGTCGAAAAATAAAAGATTCAGTTAGAATCGGATGCACAAAGGACAGGGCAAAACGATAATAGCCAATAATTGAAAAGAGGAAATAAAAATGGCAAAACAATTAATGTTTAACGATGCGGCACGAGCACAGCTCAAAGACGGCGTGTCGCAATTAGCACAAGCAGTTAAGGTTACGCTCGGACCGACCGGCAAGAACGTTATCCTCCAGAAAAGCTGGGGCTCCCCGAAGGTGACAAAGGACGGCGTTTCCGTCAGTAAGGAAATCGAGCTTCCCGAACCGTTCAAGAACATGGGCGCAAAGATGGTCAATGAGGTCGCCAGCAAGACTTCGGATGTCGTCGGCGACGGTACGACAACTTCAACCGTTCTGGCAGAAGCAATCTACGCGGGCGGCTTAAGGCACGTCACGGCAGGCGCAAATCCGATGTCCATTCAGCGCGGAATCACCAAGGCGGCGGAAGCAGCGTCGAATTTCATCCAGTCGGTCAGCGTTCCTGTAAAAGGCCACGACGACATTGCAAAGGTGGCGACAATCAGTGCGAACAACGACTCCGAAGTCGGGGAAAAACTGGCTGACGCCATGGACGCAGTCGGCAAAGATGGCGTCATTGAGGTCGAAGAGGGCAAAGGGATGGAGACCGAGCTGCACGTCGTCGAAGGTATGCAGTTCGAGAAAGGATATATATCCCCGTACTTTATGACCAATCCCGAAACGCTCGAAGCGGTTCTCGAAGATGTCTATATTCTGTTGCACGAGAAGAAAATATCGAACGTTCGCGAGCTTATCCCGCTGCTTGAGAAAGTCGCCCAGGTAGGCAGGCCGCTCTTGATTATTGCAGAAGACGTCGAGGGCGAGGCATTGGCGGCGCTGGTTATTAACCGCCTGCAGGGTATATTAAGAGTCTGTGCGGTCAAGGCTCCGGGTTTTGGCGATCGCAGGAAAGCGATGCTGGCTGATATCGGTATCTCGACCGGAGGACAGGTCATCACCGAAGATCTGGGTATCAAGCTCGAAAGCATCGAACTGTCGCAACTGGGCCAGGCGAAGAAAATCGTCGTGGACAAGGAAGCGACTACGATCATCGAAGGGGCCGGCAAGAAGAAAGACGTTACCGCCCGCTGTGATCAAATCCGAAATCAGATCGGAAAGACAACCAGTGACTACGACCGCGAAAAATTGCAGGAGCGTCTGGCCAAACTTACAGGCGGCGTTGCTGTTATTAAAGCCGGCGCTGCAACCGAAGCGGAAATGAAGGAACGCAAGGACCTGCTGGACGATGCGCTGCACGCCACGAGAGCCGCAGCCGAGCAGGGGGTTGTCGCAGGCGGCGGCGTCGTTTTCCTGCGTGCGATTCCCGAGGTAGAAAAAGCCAGAGCCAAAGCCAGAGGCGATGAGAAAATCGGCTTTGACATTGTTATAGAAGCTCTTAAAGCACCCACAATGCAAATCGTTGATAACTGCGGTGAGAAGGGCGATGTGATTGTCGCTCAACTTCTGGAAAAAGGCTTGAAAATCGGCTATGATGCCAATACCGGCCAGTTCGTCGATATGTTCAAAGCCGGAATTATCGACCCGGCAAAAGTTGCTCGAACCGCGCTGGAAATGGCCGCCTCGGTGGCAGGACTGATGCTGACGACCAATGTGTTGGTTACAGAGTTGAAAGACAAAGATAAGGACGAAGAGCCGATAGCCGGATCGGTTAGATAAAAAGTGTTAAAGTGCCTAAAGTGTAGAGTGACTAAAGTTGAGAACGGTAGCGGTAAGCTGGAGTTCACTTTAGTCACTTTAGTTCATTTTAGCTCACTTTAGTCACTTTCAAAAATTATGGCCAAACGGGATTATTATGAAGTTTTAGGCGTAGGCAAGACAGCTTCCGCCGATGATATAAAGCGCGCTTACCGGCGTATGGCGATGAAGTATCATCCGGACAAGAACCCGAATGATAAAGAAGCAGAAGCCAAATTCAAAGAATGCGCCGAGGCCTACGAAGTCTTAAGCGACGCCAACAAGCGTC
>CAZHBL010000489.1:0-4469 GCA_964530105.1 uncultured Pirellulales bacterium
GTGCTGCTTTGTCAGAACTACGTTCCTTTGCATCCATAAATTTCCTCATCTAAAAATACTAAAGGCGATATATCTCCAAATAAATTGGAAAGTTCAGCCATTTACTCATAATGAAAATTCTATACCTTGTCAATTGTCGATTTTATTGACTTTTACAATAAGCTCCATTAATCGTTTCTTAACCTGTTTCAACTCATCTATCACATCTGCATCAGCTTCAAACACCGGGGCACGTCTAAGATCCGCTTGCTGCAGGCTTCGGCTATAGTTAAGTGCTCCTAATAGAACCACATCATCCAAATGAGACTTTATCACGTCGATTTGAGCCGATTCTGTGATCTTATTTGCAATCGCAACAACACATTCAATACCTAATTCTCTGCCCATCTTTGCCATATTGTTTGCTGTTTCAATACTTCTGTCCCCCGGCTCAACAACCAAGACAAGAGCATCAATACCCTGTACGCTTGCCCTGCCCATAAATTCAACGCCGGCAGCCAAATCAACCAGAACCATCTCCCGACGCTGCAAAATTGTATGTCCCAACAGTGCCTTTAAGAACGCTCCTTCGGGGCATGCACAACCGGCACCGGCTTGTGTAATAGCACCTAAAACCAGTAATTTCATGCCCTTAGCCACATGCCAGTATTTTTCCGGTAGATCACTTACTTTAGGATTCAACTTAAAATATACCCCTACAGCGTCTTTTCCTGTGCCTGTACGCTCGGCGATTAGCTGCTTCATCCTTATAAGAGGCTCCGGACTTTGATCTGAGGTTACGCCGAGTGCAGAAGCAAGGTTCGCATCCGGATCAGCATCAATTGCCAGCACGTCGAATCCACTTTCGACAAAAAGCTGCGCCAGAACTGCACAAACTGTGGTTTTCCCGACACCACCCTTACCGCCAATCGCTATTTTAAAACCCTGTTTTACTGACATGCTAATGATATTAATACTATTGATATTTCATTTTCTTGTAAATGTATATGCATAATGGACTATACGTATCAATCACAACTACTGTTTTTCTCATTTGTAAGAATCCATGCTTATCGTGCCGGTATTCTATGCAATATCATTCGGAAATTCAAGAAAAGTTTTTGTTCTTAAATCCGCTACTTCATAAATATATCATAAAACCTTTGTTTTATATAAAATAACAGTGTACATACTTCTCAATAACTTAAAATATACAGTATTTCGCCCAACCAGCAGAATCTCGGACAATTGAACTCCATAATGTATTGCTCAAAGCAAACATTTGCAAAATAACTCAGGTAAGGTATCGGAGCAAACCGCCATTTCCGTATAAGTCATGTTATTTACTTATAACTCGCTCTGTCGTAACGATTTAATCTGTATTGGCAGAACCTTTTATCGAAGCATCCACTGTAAGATTAACAACTGCCAGCAGAGCGTCCAATGGCATCTGAGAAGCAGCCGTTTGATCGAATAATATCGACGCACGGGCCTCAAATTCCTCACAACCACGCCAAATTACAATAGTAAGCGGTAATCGTGGTAATACATACAGCGAAATAGCCGCATCTCCGAATTCACATTTTTTGGCTTCGAATTGCTCCAATACCTTAAATAATGCTTGCGGACGTGTACCAAAGGCATTTTCCAGCTTTTCGGTAGGAAGTTTATGCAAGCCCCTGAAGAAGAATTGCCCGCCGGGCAGGGCTTCGGCTCTGACGAGTTTATTAGCGAGTGGTATGTCTTTTGCATTTATTAAATACGCCAAAAGGCAAAGTTCTTCAATAAATGTCGCCGGTCTTTGCAGAGAATCCTCATGGTTTGAATATATCTTTCTATCTGACAATTCAACTATATATTCAGTATTAACAAGTCGAATGATGTAGCGTTTTTCGTCGCGTAGATATTTACACATTGCCCGCCGTGCCGTCTTGGCACTATCGAGCTTTTCAAGTTGTTCCCAAAGACCTTCGTTAGACATTTGATTTCAGAACCTTCGCATTTTACACAGTAAATCAAACGAATTCTAAAAGAAAATACTTGACCTTAGTACAATGGCATTTCTCCTCGACTAAATGAGTCAAATCCAATGAAGTTATAAATGCACGAACAAACTTAATCCTTGTGAATCCCCCGAAACTCTTCATACTCTGCCATCGTATTTAGGTTAACTAATACTACTCCCAAGTCAACTTTTTTAATCCTGCAATGGTCAAACACTTCACTTATTTTACGGCCCCCTGATGACAGAACCTTGTTTATCGCTTTGATCGCACTTTTGCGGTAGATGGCGAAGAGCGGTTCGTATCTGCCGTCTCCGGTAGTTGGAACAATTATGTCCGCTTCGTTCTTAACCGCTTCGAAAAGGATTCTTCTTACATATCCAAGCTCTATACGTGGAATATCGCACGCTACCACGAAATTGATATCATTGGCCGAAGCTTCCAGAGCCGAAACTATACCCATCAAAGGTCCCTGCCCCGGTACTTTGTCCGGGACAACATCGAAGCCGAGAAATGCGAATTTGTCCGATTCGTTGGAGCTAATGAGTATCTGCTCGAAACAGACGACAAGCCGCTGACAAGTTCTCTCTATGATTGGCCGGCCCTCGATCGGCAGCATGCTCTTGTCGGCACCCATCCTCCGGCTGCATCCCCCTGCCATGATTATTGCCGTGGCTTTTTCCAGAAGTGTCCATTTTCCGTCGACAAGTTTTATCCGATCGAGGGCAAGATCGAAACCGCTGCCGTCGGAGACGACAATTCTGTCCGCGTATTTTCTTACCTGCCGGGCCGAGCTTTTCCATGCGTTCGATTCTTTGTTTCTGGCCATCAGAAAAAGCCCCGGCTCAACGACCTGTCGCAGCGAATTTGATTCGCAGATTGAAACTGTTTCAGAGCCAATGATATCCAGCAGGGCAGTTATTGCCTCCAAGAGATGCTCTTTTAGAACTCGAATCCAGAAAACCCGGCCGGCCCCGGCCTTCAAAAGTCTGGATGTGTCTTTACCTGAACTTTTATTAAATTCTTCCGTGATGCAAAAATTCCCTTCCAGCGAGGAGCAAACGCCGCAACCTTGTCCACCACGAGGGCATTGTCCATCTTTGTCTTTTATCGTGGTGACCTTTATTCCCACAACATTATGGTTTTTGCTGAACCTTCCCAGAAGCGCACATGCCAATTCGGTCTTGCCGATATTTGCTCCGGCAGATCCGATCATTAACATTCCATCAAGCTTGATCATTATGTTTCTCGCTGTGATTGGCGGCAATGTCTGAGGATTTTAATAACTATGTCGATGGATTTTGGCTTGATCGCGTTCAGTTTGCGGCCGGGCAAATTCGCGTACAACCGCCAAACACTGTCGGCCAATTCCTGCCGGACAACAAGAAGTATTAACGCGTTACTTGAAGCTAATAATGAATCTACATCATCACGCCAGCCCCGACCATTCAGTTCCAAAGGTCCGAATTCATCAATAATAACAAGATCAGCGGTTTTTGTAGCCGTTGCGTTCAGAACAGCGTTGCCAAGTTTTAATCCATTGGGAAGGAATGTGAATCGACCTGTTTTGCTTCCACCTGTTTTACGCCTTGCCAGAGGTACGCGAGTTCCATTCCGCAGATCAAGAACATCAAATCCGAGTAATTCACCATTGCGATATAAAGAAGGAGCTAATAAGCCGGCAACATTGAATCCATCCTCACGAGCGACATTGACAAGGCCGGCAGCACTGGTCGTCTTGCCGCTATGCTTTTGGCCCGTCCACAAAACAAGTTTATAACGAATCGCTACCATCGGCTATTAAAAAATATATACCGCTATACCGAAAATCCACAATCCGATGGTAATAATCAGCACGCTGCCCGGAACGAATTGCAGCTTCAGGTTAAAGGACCTGCCAAAATTCGCTTTGATCTGTTGGCTGAAATGAAAACTTGCCGGTATCAGAATTGCGCATGTCAAAGCAACCATACTGCCGCTTATTCCGACATGCCTCAAAATCTTGGCAAATCCAGCCTGCACCCAGTTCTCGTACCGGAAGACGTAAGTAATCATCAAAGCAAACAATACGTAGTTTAAATACACGGCTGCCATCGCTGAAAGAGACCGGTTCTTTATTTTCAGCACGCTGAAAAATAAATCGTAGCATAATCCCATCAGAAGAATTCCGAGAAGATGGCAGGCAAAAAAAGGGACATTCAGAAACTTATACAACATTGCAAAGCCGGCAACGAGGATTGCAATGCCTTTCTGCGGGAAATAGACCTGGGCAATAGCCATTAAAACAAAGCCTATGATGGTTAAAGGAACCGATGCATAAGGGACATTTGCACTGTACAAAGCATCACCCAGAACGGCTTCCGAGACCCCCCACAGCCCGCCAAAAAACAGAATACCCAAAATATACTCTTTCTTCATTGTACTTTCCTTAAAGTGTGGTTTAGCCATTTGCTATGCGGCGAAAAGCCCATAGGAAACCGTTTCAAT
>CAZHBL010000490.1:0-4465 GCA_964530105.1 uncultured Pirellulales bacterium
AGCGAGAATCTGGTGGCCGAGGCATATCCCGAAGATTGGGACTTTGCCGAGCAGTTTGCGGACGGTTTCGATGGCGTAGTCAACGGGCGCAGGGTCGCCGGGTCCGTTGCTCAAAAATACGCCGTCCGGCTTGCGGGCCAGAACTTGTTTGGCGGAAGTCGAAGCCGGCACAACGTGGACGTCGCATCCGTGCGAGCGAAGCAGGCGGAGGATGTTCTGCTTGATTCCGTAATCAAAGGCGACGACTTTATATTTTTTTTCGGGCGCGCATTCGATGCCGCTCAATACATCGACGACGCCTTGCTCCCAGCGGTAAGCTTTCTCGATAGTGACGTCTTTTACGATGTCCCTTCCTACCAGGCCGGGATATCTGTCGAGCGTCTTTCTCATATTCGTTGTGCTGATTTCGGTCGAAGAGATAATGCCTCGCATGGCTCCCTTGGTTCGGATGTGCCTGACGAGGGCGCGTGTGTCGATTCCTTCGAGACCGATGACGTTGTTGGCTTTGAGGTATTCATCGAGCGAGGCGGCATTTCTGAAGTTGCTGGGATAATTGCAGTTTTCCTTAACGATAAAACCGGCGGCGAAGATTTTCCTCGATTCCCAATCGAGCATGTTCGTGCCGTAGTTGCCGATCAGGGGGTACGTCATCGTGATTATCTGCTCGTCGTAGGATGGGTCGGTGAGTATTTCCTGGTAGCCGGACATGGCCGTATTGAAGACGACCTCACCGCACCTCTGGCCCGTGGCCCCGAAGGAGGTGCCTTCAAAAACAGTGCCGTCTTCCAATAACAAAATCGCTTTCAACTGCCGGTTTCCTTTATATCAGTATGCTTAACTTCAATTTTTCAAAAAACTACTCATAGTATAGTTGAATCGGTTTAACGTCTATTTTCCTTTGTTTCATGGCCTCGATGGCCTTTGCCACCGCCATGGCTCCCCTTATGGTCGTGACGTAGGGCACCTGCCTGTCGAGGGCGGTCCTTCTGATCGAAAATGAATTTATGATAGATTGCTTGCCGAGCGTCGTATTGATAATCAGGTCGATCTCGTTGTTAATGATGGAATCCACGATGTTCGGCCTGCCCTCGGTCATTTTCAATGCGAACTGCGACGGGATATTGTTATTGATTATTGCGATGCACGTGCCTTTTGTTGCGATAATCTTAAAGCCCATTTCATGCATTTTGCGAGCGACTTCGACAGCCCTTGGTTTGTCGCTGTCCCTGACGCTGAAGAAAACATTGCCGGCGGTCGGCAGAATATTGCCTGCGGCTATCTGCGATTTTGCGAATGCGATACCGAAATCGTCGGAGATGCCCATGACCTCGCCGGTCGATAGCATCTCCGGGCCTAAAAGAGTGTCGATGCCGGGGAACTTCAGGAACGGGAAGACCGCTTCTTTGACGGAGAAGTGGCTGCGCTGCACCTGCTCCGTGAATTTCAATTCGTCCAAAGTCATCCCGGCCATTACTTTTGCCGCGAGCTTCGCCAGGGGCACGCCGATGGCTTTGCTCACGAACGGAATCGTCCGGGACGCCCGCGGGTTGACTTCGAGGATATAAACCCGGCCTTCTTTGACTGCGAACTGGATGTTGATCAGGCCCTTGACTTTCAATTCCAGTGCGAGCAGTTTTGCCTGCCTGGTAATCTCGGCCAGGATCGTTTTACTTATCGTGATCGGAGGCAGCGAGCAGGCACTGTCGCCGGAATGGACGCCGGCTTCCTCGATGTGTTCCATGATACCGCCGATGACAACTTTGCTGCCGTCGCTGATGGCATCGACATCCAGTTCCGTCGCATCGTCGAGGAATTTATCAATTAAAACGGGATGTTCACCCGAGACTTCGATTGCCTCTTCCATGCCGGCTTTCAATTCTTCCTGGTCGTAAACGATCTGCATGGCTCGCCCGCCGAGGACAAAGCTCGGCCTGATCAGCAGCGGGAAGCCAAGCTCGCCGGCTATTTTAAGAGTTTGGGCGTAAGTTGTCGCCGTGCCGCTGTAAGGTTGGCGGAGTTTGAGCTTTTCGACCAGCCTGTTGAAGCGCTTGCGGTCCTCGGCGCGGTCGATGCTGTCGGGCGATGTGCCGATGATTTTGACGCCGGCCTTTTCGAGAGGCACAGCCAGTTTGAGCGGCGTCTGTCCGCCGAACTGCACGATGACGCCGTCCGGATTTTCCTTATCCACGATGGACATCACGTCTTCAAACGTGAGCGGCTCGAAGTACAGCCGGTCAGAAGTGTCGTAATCGGTGCTGACCGTTTCGGGGTTGCAGTTGACCATGATCGATTCGATGCCGATTTCTCTAAGCGCGAACGCGGCGTGAACGCAGCAGTAGTCGAACTCGATACCCTGGCCGATGCGGTTGGGTCCGCCGCCGAGAATTATGACCTTTCTCCGGCGGGTCGGATTGGCCTCGCACTCGGCCTCGAACGTCGAATAAAGATATGGAGTCGTCGCTTCGAATTCGGCGCCGCAGGTGTCGACGGTCTTGTAGACCGCGTTGAGATGGAGGGCCTGCCGGCGTTTTCTTACTTCCAGCTCATCGACATCGAGCAGCCAGGCCAGGTACTTGTCGCTGAAACCGTACTCTTTCGCTTTTTTCAGGATGTCGGCCTCAAGACTCATGACGCCGGGTCGATTTCGGCGGATTTGAGTCTGTTTAATCTTTTGTTCGAGATCTACGATGTCCTTTATGTTATTGAGGAACCAGCGATCGATTTTTGTCAGGACGTAGATTTCCTCAATGGACAATTTTCGCCGCAGCGCTTCGGCGACATACCAAAGCTTGTCCCAGCAGTTTATTTGCAGCTTTCTCTTTAGTTCCTGTGTCGAAAGGCCGCTCTTGATATGCCGGTTGTCGAGCGAATAGCGGTCGATTTCCAGCGAGCGAATCGCCTTCTGCAGCGCTTCCTTGAACGTCCTGCCGATGGCCATCGCTTCGCCGACAGACTTCATCTGAATGGTCAGCTCGGGATTGGTTTTCGGGAATTTCTCGAACGTAAACCGTGGAAATTTCACCACACAATAGTCAATGCTCGGCTCGAAGCAGGCCGGCGTCTTTTTCGTGATGTCGTTGGGAATCTCATCGAGTGTATATCCCACGGCCAGCAGCGAGGCGATCTTAGCGATGGGAAAGCCCGTGGCCTTGGACGCCAGCGCCGAGCTCCGCGAGACCCTCGGATTCATCTCGATAACGTAAAGCTTGCCGTTGTCGGGATTGACGGCGAACTGGATGTTCGAGCCGCCCGTCTCTACGCCGATCGCCCTGATAATCGTCAGCGAAGCGTCCCGCATTATCTGGTATTCTTTATCGGTAAGCGTCTGTGCCGGGGCTACCGTGATGCTGTCGCCGGTATGAATCCCCATCGGATCGAGGTTCTCGATTGAGCAGACTATAACAACATTATCCTTTTTGTCCCGCATCACCTCCAGCTCGTATTCCTTCCACCCGGCGACGGATTCCTCGACCAGGACCTGGCCCTTTGGGCTAAGGCTCAGGCCCCAGCGGATATATTCGGCGTATTCCTCGGCGTTATAGGCAACATTTCCGCCCGTCCCGCCGAGGGTATAGCTCGGCCTGATAATCGCCGGGTATCCCACAAGGCCGATGATTTTCTTAGCCTCGTCCAAGTTATGGGCGTATCCGCTCTTGGGCACTTCAAGCCCGCACTTGGCCATTGTCTTCTTGAAGCGGTCCCTCTCCTCGGCTTTTTTAATAGATTGCAGGTTTGCCCCCAGCATTCGGACCTTGTACTTTTTCAAAACGCCGCTCTCGGCCAGCGCCACCGCCGTATTCAGCCCGGTCTGCCCGCCCAGCGTCGGCAGCAGGCTGTCGGGCCGTTCTTTGTCGATTATCATCTCGACGATCTCCGGCGTGATCGGCTCGATATATGTCCTGTCGGCCAGCTCGGGGTCGGTCATAATCGTGGCCGGATTGCTGTTAATCAGGATGACTTTGAAACCCTCTTTACGCAGGACTTTGCACGCCTGGGCGCCGGAATAGTCAAATTCACAGGCCTGACCGATGACAATCGGGCCCGAACCGATAATCAGTATCTTATGTATGTCCTTGCGCTTCGGCATTACTTTTTGACACCGCCTAAGGCGTCCCTTACGGGAGGATTCACACCGATTTACCCCGTGAGATAACGACTTTGCCCCCTAAGGGACAAGCTATCTCATGGGGTGAACACTATTTTTCGTACATCCCTGCACCGTGTCCCCATTTATCGACTTGGTGCATAATGGAATCCTGCACAATATACTGCCTAACCCCAAAACCTGCAAGAGCAATTTCCTGAACCGCAGATTTCACAGATTTTTATTTCACCGCGGGGAGCGCCGGGATCGCAGTTAAATAGTCAATAAATGAAACCACGAAGAACATTGAGAACCACGAATTAACACGAACTAACACAAAGTTTGGTAGGGTGTGCAAATTCCGTTTTGCACACGCGGTTT
>CAZHBL010000491.1:0-4463 GCA_964530105.1 uncultured Pirellulales bacterium
AGGCTGCTCCAATCGTTATACATCGCTCCGCCGTCCCATGTCGTTGTGTTTCCATGGAATATGGAGTTGCTCACTGTTAGTTCGTTCCAGTCATTATATATCCCACCGCCATATCCGTCTGCCGAGTTTTCACTGAATTTACATTTGGTTATGGTCTGTATGCCGCCGCTGCTAAGTATTCCCCCTCCCCAGTCGCCGGCTGAGTTTCCTCTGAATATGCAATTGGTTAATTCCGTATTGCTCCAATCGTTGAACATACCCGCGCCGTCCCACATAGTTACGTTTTCACTGAATGTGCAGTTGAGCAGGATCGGGCTACTCTCATAATTATACATCCCGGCTCCATATTCGGCCTCGTTGCCGCTGAAAGTGCAGTTAGTTATTGTCGGGCTATTGTTCTCGTTGTACATTCCGCCGCCTACACTTCCTTCCCAGCTCAGAGACGTCGCTATATTCCCGCTGAGCACGCAGTTGGTTATTGTTGGGTTGCTGCCGTTGCCGCAATAAATGCCGCCGCCTTCATCGGCGTTTCCATTGGTGATGGTTAAACCCTCCAATACCGAATTCGCCCCTTCGGATCTGTGGAAATAGAAGCCGCGTCCCAAGTTCTGGCAGTCAATAATGCAGTTTGCTGCTCCGTTTTCACTGCGAATCGTAATGGCCTTGCCTTTGAAGTCGATGTCGTGGTTGCCGTCACCTGAATACGTCCCGTCCAGGACAATGATGGTATCCGAGCCCGGAGCGTTATCGATAGCTTCCTGTATGGTATCGAAGGGATGCTCAGGTGAGCCGTCCTCATCGGCATCACTTACTGCAGCATCACCTGGGCCGGGATCGTTGGGGGCATCATCATCGATATATAATATAGACCCGGACGGTATTACAACAGGGGGAGTAGTGGGTGACTGTGGATTTAGTGCGAGATTCACTGCTGCAAAGGCATCCACACGCCCGGAGCCATAATATTCATCCCAGCCCGGCTCACCCAGGTCGACGGCCGAATCAAGCAGGATACGGCGAACTTCGATGTTAGTTAGGTTCGGATCTACTGAGAGAATAAGAGCTGCTACTCCGGCTGCAATCGGACAGGCCCCGGATGTACCTCCCATGGAGTCGCTGTAGTCCAATATACTAATGTCGAGGTTTTCTATGCTGTATCCCGGGATTCCAGTGATGTCCGTAGTCCACTGAAACGCCTTGTCGAAAAAGAAATAATCAATGCGTCCTATTCCGCCGCTTGGTGCGACTATATCCAGTTCCGGGCCGCTTGCGCTGTAGTGCCAGACTTCGTCATCATGGTCGGTTGCGCCTACAGCAATTACTTCTGAATAAGCTGCCGGATAGACAACTGGACCGCCGCCCTCCCAATTCCCGGAAGAGCCGAGTACCACACAGCCTTTTCCATCCCGGCCGATTCCGCCCTGTTTCGTGACATCTACTATCGCCGAGTGGGCCAACATTAAGGGAAAAGGCCCGCCCCAACTGTTATTGAGGATGTCGGCGCCATTTTCAGCGGCCCATCGGATTGCGGTTGCTACGTCGGCGTCCGTGTCAAAATCTTCATTTTCACTCAGTATTCGAATGGGCATTATCTTGCAGTTCCAGGTGACCCCTGTGATGCCGATACCGTTATTGCCTTGGGCCGCTATGAGCCCGGCGCAGTTCGTACCATGACCATCCTCCGGCCTGCTCAGGCATGGATCCGGGACAGCATCGTCATCAACGAAATCATACCCCGGCACGAGATTGTTTATCAAATCGGGATGATTGGCGTCAACGCCGCTATCAAACACTGCGATTACAATATTCGGGTCTCCCGTCGTGATTTCCCAGGCCTCCGGAGCGTTGATATCCGCCTCGGGTGTCCCGTTTGTCTGCCCGGTGTTATGTAAATCCCACTGATTCGGGAAGTACTCATCGTTGGGGATAACCTGGCCGAGTAACCTGGGTTGAAATGCGATGTTAGGACAAGCCCACTCAATGAACGAAATCCCGCCAAGCTGCTCGACTGTGTTGAACACATCAGTTGCTTCTGTCCCCGGGACTTCTATGAGATATTCCTGCTCTGTGAATTCCAATTTCTTGATAATAGCCAGGCCCATTGTTTCACAAAGCGTTCGCAGCTCCAGGGCGTCTGTTTCCGCTGTTATGCGGACGGCTATCTCAGGTATGACAGCTACAGTCTCCCCGTTAGATGAGAAAAGCGGCGCTGCATACCGAACTTCGTTATTGCTTGCCAGCGCTGTGATAGTCTTTTCATTTTCATCGGCTGATTTGCCGTTATAGACAACTGAGATGCCTTTCCGCCCCGAACCGCGAATCGGTTTTATTTCCGCGTTTGCGAATAGTTGCAAACTCCCGCTAAGGCCCCCAATATTAAAAGTATTTTGCTGTGTCTTTATCACGTAGCCGAGTTCCGGCCGGGCGGTAAAGGTGAGCTTCTCGTCTGCTGCTGTAACAACGTAACCGGACGGTTCCTGACCTGTGCTCGCGACCGGACATATTAAGACGAATAGCGCATACAGCACAACCGGAACGGTCCAAATTTTATTTGTCATTGGTATTCCTCTCAAAATAAAAAGTGGTTCGCTAAAACGTATTTTAATACAAACCAGGCTGATTTTGCAAGGATTTTCTTAAGAATTTTTAGCAAAATCCTGTTTTCGATGATAAGATTGCTTAACTCCTGTCAGTTAAAAGACGCTGTCAAAAAACGATTGGAAATTAGTTTGACATTTACACGATGTTGTGTCATTATATACGGTGCTTAATTTGTTTTTTAACCTCAGAGGTGGTTCGGAGGCTTAAACTTCGGTTCAGCATAACGAATAACACCGAAACCAGCTCGAATTAGAAAGGAGAACCTATGAACAACGATAAGCTTTCACGAAGAGATTTTATGCGTAATACGTCTCTTGTGGCTGCGGGTACGATTGCCGGTGCATTAGCGGGCGAGGGACAGGCCGGCTTTGTCCACACGTCGAAGATTCTGAATTTCCACGAGAAGATGACCTACCGGCGGTTGGGAAAGACCAACCTGATGATATCCGAGGTCAGTCTGGGCGGTCACTGGAAGAATCGCAATGCGGGCAGGTACTGGGACAGTTTCGCCAATGAGGAAGTCCCGGCCGACGTCGCCAAAAACCGCACCGACGTTGTGAGTGCCTGCATCGATTCGGGTATCAACTATCTGGACATTACAACTGCGGCTGAATGCCTGTGCTACGGCGTGGCTCTTAAGGGCCGTCGTGAAAAAATGCACGTCGGCGCCGATATTCACAACCTCGGCCCACGCGGCTCCGATCGCTGTAACGTAAAGGACCAGACCCTGAACGTCGAAACATGCCTGCGTCTATTGAAAACCGACTACCTCGATATCTGGCGTCCTCAGGCAAAGATGACCGGACAGCTTGGTACAGATCAGCTTAATACCGACCCTGAAGTTGAATCTCTGATAGAGACCTTTGAGAAGCTGCATAAAGAAGGTAAGGTTCGCCATCTTGGTATGTCCTGTCATTGCCGTCCCTGGTTCGAGCATGTCTTGAATAAGTATCCTCAGTTCGAGATGATAATCTTCCCATGCAGTTCGAAAACCAGAATGGAAGGCCGGTCTCCGATAGCCGCTAACGTCGAAGAGGTCAATCCGGGTCATGGCTCCGACCAGACGCAGAGTATATTTAATGTTGTTCTTAAGAGGGATGTCGGCATCGTAACGATTAAGCCGTACTTCGGCGGCACTCTCTTCAAGGAAACAAGCGGTAAAGTCAAGTTCCCGGTAATGGGCGTGGGCAGTAAGACGGAAAATGACCTGGCCCGGCTGACGCTTCAATGCATTCTTGCCAACGAAGCCATCACGGCTACGGTGCCGGGCCTGACAACTGTTTATGAAGTTGAAAACGCTGCACGTGCTTCGTACACCAGGCCGCTTGGAATGTCGGCTGCGGATAAACAATGGCTGACGGAAATTACCGACCGGCAATGGGCCAATCTGCCGCAGGAATACGAGTGGCTGCGCGACTGGGAAGTCATTTAAAGGCTTTTCGCAATCGGAACTTTGATGGCTATTAAGGATGGCGGTCGAGAAATGACCTGCCTGGTTCTGTGATATTTCAATTGGCGGCAGGTGTATAACTGCACCTGCCGCTTTAATTTAGGTGCTCTTAATCTAATACGAGGAGAAAACCGGTGCAGATGAAAAAACGAACCAGTTTGTATCTTGCAGGGGGGATAATTATATTTGCGGCTTTTGTATGCGCGTTCACAGTTGGCTTTGCCCAGGAATCACAGGATGAGAAACCGAGTGGAAACAGCAAGTGTTACGTTTGCCATGCGGCCATGAAGACCGAGGAGCTAACGGTAAACCACCTGGCTTTGGGTGTTACCTGTGACCAATGCCACGGTTTATCTACCGAGCACATGCACGATGAGATGCTGATGACCAAGCCCG
The DNA here is from genome assembly GCA_964530105.1 of uncultured Pirellulales bacterium. Taxonomy (GTDB): domain Bacteria; phylum Planctomycetota; class Phycisphaerae; order Sedimentisphaerales; family Anaerobacaceae; genus JAFGPJ01. Next base: position 4,448 of record CAZHBL010000491.1, read on the forward strand.
ACCTTCTGTTCGGCCG
>CAZHBL010000492.1:0-4445 GCA_964530105.1 uncultured Pirellulales bacterium
CAGAAAAAACCGCCCAAAAAGAAGCCCTGCATCCGCTCGATGCCGACGATTAATACAGCCGCCGCCAAAAACAGCGGTACCTTCTTCGTTCGACAATAACGCAGGCACAGCGCCAAAATGGGCCAAAGCAGCGCCGTGTACAGGCAGAACAAAAGCCACCCGACTATCGTCACCGGGGCGACCCAGTACAAATTGCCGAGCCAGTAACACAGCGAGATGACGTAGCCGAAAAGAAATAATCGCCGGGTCCTGGCCTTAGGTGAGCAGGCAATAATAAAAGGCACAAACGCCACCCACGCCAGCGGCGCCAGGCCTATCGGCGCCTGAATCACTGTCAGCATCAAAGCAGTGCCGATAAACGGCAAAGCAACGAGCAGATTTTTTTTCATTCGTACATTTTTCAACCGGTCAAATCCTCTAAAGCCATCGCTACGGCCTTTTCGCTGTATTGCTTTTGCTGATTCATTCGCACTTCAAGTTGACTCGTAAAGAGCTTCAGTAGATTCTTGTCTGTGACAATCTCTTTTGGTGTTCTTCCGATGTCAACCGAAAGCCGCTTAAGTTCATCCAGTTCAGTAACATTTAGTCGCTCTGACAAAACTTCTCCAGTGTCACCCTGAGCGGAGCGAAGGGTCTCTATTAGGCCCCCAAAAAGAGATTCTTCGCCTCGTTCAGAATGACAAACATGTGATACTGTAGTCTCGTTAGAGTGCTTTAGAAAAACGTCGCTGGAACGTTGTTTTTTTAATTGGGCCAGGCGTTTGTTTGAATTTTCGACGTACTGTTCGGAGATTTTCATGCCGATATAGCTCCTCCCCAATTGACATGCTGCTGCCGCTGTTGTTCCCGAGCCGCTGAAAGGATCGAGCACGCAGTCACCTTGATTAGAGCTTGCCGCGATGATTCTCTTCAGCAGGCTCTCCGGCATCTGGCAGGGATGCCAGCCGGCTCGTTCCTTAAAGGTTCCGCAAACCCGAGGGTATCCGCCCCAGACGTCATCAGGCATTTTGCCCGCGGGATTGGCTCGCTTGTCGTTATAGATTAGCTGCCTGTCCGAAGGAACGCGGACAGCATAGTCATTAAAAGTGAAATTGGTCTCGTCGTTGACAAAGTAAAAGATATGTGTGTGCGCCCGTGCGAATTTGGTTTTTGTCTGCTGGCCGAAAGTGTAATGCCATATTATCCAGTTACGCATAATCAGGCCAAGCTCGTCGGCGAGAATCTTGACGTTCGCGGCGTAATCGTCGCCTATGGCGATGTAGAATGAGCCGTGCGGCTTGAGGACTTTCTTGCAGGCGCTCATCCAATCCTTTGTCCAGGCTATATAGTTTTTCTTTTTGACCTTGTCGTAGTATTTGTCGTACTTATAGCCGATATTGAACGGCGGATCCGCAAAGATAAGGTCGGCAAAAGGTTCATCGACCTTGCCCAAAACTTCTATACAATCGCCGCAAATTATCCTGTTAAGAAACTTCTGCATAGTGATATATTAGAGATTTCCGCTTAGTATGCAAGAAAGAATTGATTTCGTAAGCTGTAATACTCAGCGCAACTCATCCTTTAGCCCCTTGAACAGCTTTGTCCCGGCAGTAACCGGTAGCTCAAACGAAAATGGAAATACTCGTTTACTTTCCCGGCCGAACATATAAAATCAGTACGATTAATAAAAATGCAGATAGTGAAGATTCCCATAAATAAGGAGGTGACAAAAAATGAATCGTAAGATAAATCATTTTGTACCAATCACAGCCCTGCTCGTTTTGCTTATGATACCCCCTGCGATATATGCCGGGGAATTAGCAGGTCATAAATTCCTTATCACGTCTGTTCGCACGGGAGAAACCGAAATCTTCCTGATGGACCCGGATACGGGCGACGCAACCAACCTGACCCGAAGCCCCGGCTCCGAGGAACGTTACCCCTGTTGGTCGCCCGACGGCAGGCAGGTGGCGTTTACCTCGAACCGCGACGGGACTTATAACCTTTACGTGATGAATGCCGACAGCTCGAATGTTCGGCAGCTCACGCACGAAAAGGACCCGACCGTGACGTATATGCCAAGCTGGTCGAGCGGGCGAATCGTCTTCGGCTTCCACGGCGAGAAACCCTGCATGGCCGGCATCTCTCCAAACGGTGAAAATTTCAAAATCTTCGGCGAAGGCCACGACCCCTGCATCTCGCCGGACGGTAAAACAATTGCCTTCACGGAAACCGACGGCAAAGGATGGTGCGTATTTCTCTGCGACGCCGACGGTTCAAATCGTCGCCAGCTTACCTACGGCACAAATAAGATGGGCGCCGTCTATCCGAACTTCTCGCCGGACGGCAAAAAAATCGTCTACGCAAACCAGGTCGGCGAGTCTCTCGAACAATTTATCTGCGATGCCGACGGCGGCAACGTGCGACAATTAACACATCTAAGCATGATAACCTGCCCCGCGGCGTGGTCGCCCGACGGCAAGTGGATTTCCATGCGGGTGACCGACAACGCCTTCTGGCGCGACAAGGAGCTGATGGAAAAGACATACAGGGAAAAACGCGGCGACAAACGCCCCGTGTGGATTATCAGGCCCGACGGTTCAGATCCTCACGTCGTCGAAGCCCTGCGCTACCAGTGCGCGATAGACGGTAGCCGGCCAGCCTGGAAACCCGAATAATCGCTGAAGACGTAGATTTATCGCATCGCGAAAATGTTCTGAGACCGCAGCACTCGAAATGAAAACCCGTCCGCGACAACGCTCTTGCGTTTCGCTAACACTTCACGTCTATCAGGTTTTGTAGATGACTTGACCTCAGTTCAGTCGAAGGCTCGCCTCCAAGCGAGCATGTCCTGACGGACAGAAAAATAGAAAAAGGGCTGGGAACATGATACTCACAGCCCTTTTTGAAATTACACTTCTACATCTAACTCTAACAGTACTCTTACAACTCTTTACGTCTTCGCAGTCTCCAACTGGAAACAGCTAAGCCAATGCCACCTAACAAAACCGCGGCAGGTACAGGAATGATTGGCGGAGGTGCTCCTGTGGCGTTCAGGATGTTGATGTACCATCCGGCCGCTAAGGCGCCTTGCCAGTACGCATACCCACTCCAGCTTCCGTTTGCATTCTGTCCATACGTGGGATCATTGAGCAGGAAGTCGCAGTATTGCGAGTACCAGTCGCCGGCAGCGGAGGTCTGCAGATTCCAATCCTGCCCGATCGTGATGCCGCCCGGCGCCGTCGAGATCAGGCTGGGATCGCCGACCAGAAAGTCGTCAGAAGTATCAAGAGGTGTCCCATTGTCGTTCCAGATGAGGCCACCGTACTGATCCAGCCCCTTGTACACCGCCCACATGGCGTACGGATTGCCTAAGTTGCCGCCGTACCACTGTGCACCCGAGTAAAGGGCGCCCTGATTCCAATGGTCGAAACTAACCATGGAGTCCATGTAGTTAAGGGCGTTCTGGACCCTACTGTCGCTTATGGGCAGACCCATCACGGCGAATTGGAGCAGCATGCCGCCCGTCTTGGACATGTTCGCATACGTGGTTCCGTCGCCGTAGCCGGACGAGCCAGCCAGCCATGACCCGTCCTGCGGGTGCTGGACCTTGGCTGTCCAATCGTCCAGGCCAAGGGTCGTTGCGTCCCCGGTCGTGACTGACACAGGTGTCGCGAGGCCCCACTGCTTGCCATAAAGATAGGGCAGGGCGCCCCACTGGGCCGTGGAGTTATCCGATCCACCGTAGTTGGGGTAGTAGCGCCAGCCGCCATCGGGATCCTGACCATAAGTAAACCAGTCCATGGTGCCTTGCATCACCTGCTTGTAGGTCTTTCCGTTAAGTAGAGCGTTGGTCGACATGATCGTCGCATTCGGGTTAGCCTTGCCGAGCGCGTATATCACCGGCGCGACCAGCCCCGTTGTGTACGTCGTGCGGTTCAGATCGAAATTAGCGGATTCCCAGTAGATGGTGCCGGCAGGTGCGCTTCCATCACGGGTCACTTGGTAGTCGCGTGCGTAGTTGTATAGATAATCGACCGCCTTACCAACCGTCGTACCGTAAATACTGCCATCGTACGGTTTGTAGCCCTCTTCAATAAAGGCCAGCGCCGCTGACGCCGTCGCCGCGACATATCCCGCCGATCCGTTGGAGTCAAGCCAGTTACCGCTGCCTTGCTGCGTGCCGGCCAAGTACGCCAGTCCATCGTTGATGGCTTGCTGAATCTCCTGCTGGGTCGCCGCGTTAACCGTACCGGCAACTGCCAGCATTACCATAAGTACTATAATCTTTCTTTTAATCATTTACATGCCTCCTTCCTAATGTCCCCCTGTTGAAATATATCCCTCTCCAGATCACGCCTCCGGAGAAATCCAGTTTCTTCATGCATAGACCTCCTTTCTTTTCATCAAGCAACACTTCTGTAAAATTCATAAATATTTGTAAAATAACGTCTTATGGCGTTATT
>CAZHBL010000493.1:0-4439 GCA_964530105.1 uncultured Pirellulales bacterium
ATCATACCATGGCAAAATATGAATGTGTAGCATAATCTATGTACTGGTTAGTAATGGAGGCGATTATGCATGGGAACAGACGCTGAAACTCACATCCGTGGATTCTGGTACTGCTGACAAGCCTGTTGTCTATCAAGTGGAACCTGGCCAGATGGCAATTTTTCATGGTGGTATTCGAATCACCGGATGGAAAACAATCTCGGATTCTAAACTTCTTGACAAGCTCGATGTACGTATTCGAAACCAGGTATTGGAAGCCGACCTCAACGGACTCGGAATTAAGGATTTGGGGGATGCTACTGCCATACGTCGTTGCCCGGAACTATTCGTCAACGGTAAACCACAGACTCTCTCCCGTTGGCCAAACGAGGGCTTCGTTAAAACCGGCGAGATTCGCGGCAAAGATACTTTCAAGGTTTGGAACCGGATTGAAGGATGCAGGGATGGGATTTTCGGTTATGTTGAAGACAGGCCAAGCCGCTGGCTGGATGAGCCGGATGTGCGACTCTATGGCTACTGGTTCTGGGACTGGTACGAGGAATTTCAGAAAGTTGCTACAATTAATCCGGATGCCCAAACGTTCACATTGTCCAAACCATATTCCAATTACGGTTATCGAAAGGACCAGCGATACTACGCGCTGAACGTGTTTCGTGAACTCGACGCTGACGGTGAATGGTATCTGGATCGCCGTACAGCAAAAGTGTACTGGCTTGCACCGAAGGAAATCGATGTATCGAAAGCAGAGATAGTTTTAAGTGTGTTCGATCAACCTTTTATCACTATGACCGATGTCGAACATGTAATTCTCCGCGGATTAACATTACAAGAGGGACGTGGCAACGGGATTCATATCATCAGAGGGGCTGATTGCCTGGTGAGCAATTGTACAATACAACAGCTCGGTGGTGATGCAATTATCATTGAAGGCGGGGAGCATCACGGCATTTTCGGCTGTACTATGCACACACTCGGCTGCGGCGGGACACGGGTGGCCGGCGGGGACCGCCAGACGCTGACCTCGGGCCGGCACTTCGTCGAGAATTGCAGGATCTTCGACATTTCGCGCCTTAAGCGTACTTATGCCCCGGCGGTTCATCTCGATGGCTGCGGTAACAGAATCACGCACAACTTATTTGAGAACATACCTTCCTCGGCCTTGCGCATCGAAGGCAACGATCATCTAATAGAACTGAACATCATCCGAAACGTAGTCAGGGAATCGGATGATCAGGGTGGTCTCGACATGTTCGGCAATCCGTTGTATCGCGGTGTCGTTATTCGCTGGAACCGATGGAGCGATATAGGGGGCGGTACGGAGAACGGTGCGGCGGGCGTTCGACTGGATGACATGATTTCAGGTGTTGCTGTATATGGAAATATTTTCGAGCGGTGTGGCGCAGTTAATTTCGGCGGTGTTCAGATCCACGGGGGCAAGGAGAATCTCGTAGAAGGTAATATCTTCATTGATTGCCTCGCAGGGCTAAGCTTCAGTCGCTGGAACGAGAAACGCTGGCTCGAATCTATTGAGCGTTTCCTCCCGCAGGCAAGTAAACCTCCTTATTCGATCCGATATCCTGAGTTGGCTGATCTCAAGTCCAATGCCAACGTGAACATTATTTGTCGTAACATCTTCGCCCGATGTGATAGAACATTCCTACGCGATGGGCAGGTTCAGAAAACATCGCTCAATGCCGTTACCGACCGGCCTTTGGATGAGATACAGGTATCACCTGGAAACAGATCCCTGGATAAAGAAGTGCTAATTAGGCAACTTCTTTTCGAACCGATACCTATCGACGAAATAGGGCCATACGAATCGAACTGATTTGTGCTATTCTTCATCAACCTGACTGCCTATATTCCTCAATGCTTGAAACGTGCAGAAATTGCCCATGTTAGGTTTGAATGAGACTGTGAACCATGTGCATTTCACGAACTCAACATCGTTCATTTGTGGTTGTGTATCACGGAGCCGACCTGGGGTAGTGCCACGCTGAATCGTATTTTCTCGTGTTCCACTCCGAAATAGCCACCCCACCCGATTCGAACATCCCCCACGCGTTTCAAATCCAAAATGCTGTCAGTATCTTTTGACCAGCCCGCGAGCTGAAAGCTGTTTAGTGTGACGAAGGATCGTTCCCGGCCCGGGGCGGTTAAGGAACGGCCTGTTTCCGCGATGAAGTCACCTCCTCCCTCTTCATGAAGTATCACAAGAAGCTGGTTCGGCGTAGACTGGCCGTCGGGTACCCATGTTTCTATAGCAAGACAGTCGGCATCGCTCAGGTCCGGCGGCTGCGAGTAGTGAAACTGGAGAAATAAATGTGTGTCAACTTTGCTCTTGGTCAGGACAGCAGAGGCCTGCCAGGCCGGAGAACCGGTGTGGGAGTGAGTGGCGTCCGGAGTCAGTTCAGCACGAACAAACTCACCATGCCCCTCGGTTGGCTCTACTTCCGGCACGGCACTGAGAACCAGGTTCGGCAATTCCCCGCCGGTTATCGTACGGCGCCGGGGCGGCTTCGCGGAGGTAAAACGTAGGATGGCAGCATCGTACGGTTCAAGACTAACCTGGGCGGTATTGGATGTAAAAGTCTCCTCCATTTTGCCGGTAGCCGGATTCCAGCGTTCACCGTCTCCGGTTGCGGCAAAATCCACCTGCCCCGTCCACGGTTTGGCGCTGTCGTTGATGAGAAAATAGATTTCGCGGTCGTCGAGGCGACGGTGCGTAACACGCAAGGGAGACTTGGCTTTGGCCACTTTCGCATCCGGTTCCAACAAGCCGTCGAGCACAAGCGGGAGCAAGCTTTCCAGACCGAAAGGTAGGTAGATGCCGGTGCCACCTGCAGCGTTTACATGGGATTGCGGCTCACGGACGGATGAAGAGTCGGATACATTTTCGCCGAAAATTTCCTTTGCCATTTCCTGGACACGAGCGGACGGAAATTCGCTCTCGCTGTTGGCCGGCAGAGCACCGAGCGCAATAACAGCCCCCCCCCGGTGTACGAACCTGGTGAGATTCTCCCAGGCTGATAACGGCATGGTATCCACGCTTGGCAGAACTACCACTTGCCAGCGCAGCTTGCCGTGCACCAGTGTGGACGATTCCAATGTCGCTTCTCTGAGCGCGCGGCTGTCAATGAACGTAAAGTCCCGCTGAGATGCAAAGAGGCTCTCGGCGGCAGCCCGGTAGAGACTTTCAATCCTCGCCGCAGCGGCTGCCTCTCTTGTCCAGTGGTGTGAAGGGACGAACCTGGTCCAGAGGCTTTCTGTAGGATACAGCACGGCAATGTCCGCAACCTGGTGTCCGCCGCGCAGTGCCGTGCAGCAGCGGCCCACCCACTCATTGATCCGGCATAGCTGCTCGTCGGACAAATCTGTAAAGCTGTAATAGCTGGTAATGCAATTTATGCCTGCGACAATCAGGCGATTGCAAGTGCCGCGGATTTCGGCCTCCGTCACTACACGCCTGGGCCGCTTGTCACCGGCGGGCCTGTATCGCTGGCTGTGGTCTGAAGTCTCGCTCATGACAAGAGGCCGGCCTTCAAGTTCCGCGGCGCTGCTCAGCAGACGAGCAATAAACCAGGGCACTTCCGGCGGAACGCTGGTCAGGCAATCGATGCTCGGCGCATCCAGCCGCCGGATGCAGCGAAAGAAATCGCCGTAGAGCGGGATGTGCCCGACAATTCCTTCTTCGGCCAGTAGATGCCCACCTGAAGGAACACCGTGTTGACGGCAGTAAGTTTGAATCTGGCCGAAGTAATTCTCAGAGACAAGCTCACCGACCGTTTGCCAGAAATCATAGCGAATCTTCTCGCCAGCGAGTCCGGCATCAACCACTAGCGCCGACAGTAACTGGACATCCAGATTGTAGCCGCGGCGTTTCTTGAATTCCGTCGGCAGATTCGGCGCCCAGGGCAATGACCGATACGGCATCGGTCGTAGAAAAAGGCTCATCAACGACGGCTCATCGGTAAACGTCGCCATGAAATATTTGCCGAGGTCATCGCCAAGATGTTTTACATAGCCGCCGTAGGTCACATCGATAAAACGTGCCGTCGGCTCCGGCATGAGCAGGTTGATATACGGAATCTTGGCGTGGAGATTTCCTTCTGCGTGCGTGCCTTCATAGAGGCGGCTCTCTGTTATAACCATCACATGCCAGCGGCCGTTCGGGGACTGCCAGCTCAGCTTGCCGTCGCGGACTTGGTTGGCGAGGTCAATTTTCTTCGTTATGTCGATGTTATCGTTGTGAACCTCAAATGCACCTGCAAGCACCAGTTCGCCCGGCGGAACTTCCAGCGTGACGAGACCACCTTGCGACTTAACATCGTTCACGAGCAGGCCGCGTGCTTCCCACTCAGGATGATCTCGCAATGTGATACCGCCGGCATTGCCGGAAGGATAGCCTCGTTCGTCGTAAAGCCACATGGCAAAGCCGG
>CAZHBL010000494.1:0-4438 GCA_964530105.1 uncultured Pirellulales bacterium
CAATATCTGCATCAGCTTGAGAGTGGTGGAGTAGCCGGTATCCTCATATTTGTTCAATGCCTCGTTGACCTGGCGAACCGTACTCGGCCCGTTGTCCCATAAAATCTGAAGGATGGTCAGCTCTCTGTCGGTGGGTCGTGAATTTTTACGTCTTGTCATATTAGTGCTCCTTTAATTCTTTTATTATCCTCTATCGACATAATGTACGAATACTTTCGTAGTTGTCAACGAAAAAATTCGTAGATTTAAAATATTTTTTCAATATCCCCGTTTACGGCCTGAAAACGCATAAAAAAAAGCCTCTACGCTGATTTTGCATAGAGGCCATAAAATCAAACGGTTGAATAAAAACCGTCAAAAACTAAACGAAGTAGTTAATTTTCTTTGGCTTCACTGAAACCGGATTCGTAGATGGCATCTAAATAGTGTTCAATAAGGCTATCGTTACGGATCACAAATCATGGTGTTACCGCTGTTTTTGTTCTACCAGTTGTCGGAGGAGTTCACGTATCTCCTGCATTTCTCGGCTTAGCTGATCTACCTGGCCATTCAGTTCCTGGACCTGGTGTTCCAGGTTCGGCTGCTCAGGTTGCGGCCTGTCCATTTCCCGTTCACGGGCCTGAGACTCGATTTCTGTCAGTTGGGCATGAATCTCACGGAGTTCCATTTCCAGTTGTTCAGTCCTCTGCGGATCACGGCCCCCCAGCTCGCGCAGGATATTATGAATATCTTCAGCCCGTTTTTCCAGTTGTTGCCGTTCGGGATTTGGTCTGTCCATGTCCCGTTCACGAGTCTGAGCCCCGATTTCCGCCAACCGGTCGTGAATCTCACGAAGTTCCATTTCCAGTTGTTTAGCCCTATCTGGATCACGATCTCCCAATTCATGCATGATATTTTGAATCTCTTCAGCCCGTTTTTCCAGTTGTTGCCGTTCAGGATTCGGTCTATCCATTTCCCGATTACTGGCCTGAGACTCGATTTCCGCCAACCGGGCGTGAATCTCATGGAGTTCCATTTCCAGTTGTTCAGATTTATCCGGATCACGATCCCCCAATTCTTGTAGGGTATGGTGAATCTCTTCAGCCCGTATTGCCAGTTGTTGTTGCCGTTCATTTATAGGAGGTGAGTTCTCTGCCTGGTGCAGGTCTCTTTGCCCACCCAAGGCGTGCAACTCTTGCACCAGGTCACCTATACGTTCATGCATCCGGCGTACTTCGTCGTGCAGAATACGGGCCTTGATGCCGTTGCCCCGGCCGGCCTTTTCCAGAACTTTGATTTCGCTGTCGGTCTCTTTGGTTCGAGATTCAAGGTAACCAATGGTTTCTACCAGTTCTTCACGCTGTTCCATACGTTCCTGATGCTTTTGTTGGGCAACTCTGGCGGGTCGGCGCTGTGCAAGGGCAGTGCCTACTACCACAGACAGGGTGATAATCAGTGTGATCAATGCCCATTTCGATCCCACTCTGGGGTTGCTACCCGGTTGTTTAATAATTCTATGAATTCTTTTTTTCATGGTGTTTTCCTTTCCCACGACAGTCGGTACAAATGCCATCCGACCTTCGGGTAATAAAGTTAACAATAATTCAGCATAGTCCGGACCTGCTTGTCCGCTGTCCATGACCCAATCGTCACACGCCTGCTCACTAAGACAGAGCAGACGCTGTTTTGCCCACCATAACAGGGGGTGCCACCATATCAGACTCACTGCCAGCTCAGTGCCCAGTCCGACCAGATGATCGAGTCGTTTCCAATGAGCAATTTCGTGGCAGAACAGGCCCAGCCAATCCGTGTGTCTGGTTAGACTTTCAGTGCCGGTAGGTACCAGTAGGATGGGTCGGGAACTCCAGCACCAAATAATCGGGCTATGTACGGTTTGACTGACGCGAATGTCTATATTATGGCGAACGCCCAGCTTTGTGCAGGCAGTAAACAGAGTTTCATTTAGTTTGACATTATCCAGCGGCTCAGCCGCACGCAACAGGCGTATGCCCAGGATAAAGGTGCGTATTAAACGCAAGAGCAAGGCCAGGCTTACTAAAATCCAGATTCCCATAAGCACGTGCGTCCAGGAAATCTTATCGATTAAGTCACCGGTGACAGCCGGTGTTTCAATTTTCACCACAGAGGGTTCTTGAGAAAGCGGCCTAAACGCGTCAGAAGACGGCAGGAGCTCATCGTTGAGTGACAGTGGAGTGTCGTTGATGATCGGCCCTGCAATTGCTTTGTGTTCTACAGCTTTTGTTGCTATAGATTTACTTTCGACAGGTTTACGCGTCACAAGTTTGCCTGGTAGGGGCTCAGCCTTGAGAAATCCTAAGCCATAGTGATTCACCAGTATCGACAGAAAAGGGACAAGCAGGGCGCTGATAATCCCCAACATAAGGGCCTGATGGGCCCGAGCTGCTTTGCGCCTAAATAGAAAGCTGCCCATCAATCCCAGCATCAGACACACGGTGCTCTGCAATAGCAGTATCCACCATGGCAAATTTATGGAGAACAATCCGCTGTTCATCTCTGTTTCTCCTCTCTGGCCTCATCGATCATGGTGTGGAGTTCTTGCAGGTCATTGTCCGACAGACTGCTCTGGCGGATTAAGTGCTGAAACATCAACATGGCATCCCCATCAAACACCTGTTTAACGAAACGCCGCAGAGAACTGGCACCGGCCTGTTCACGTGTCTTGGTGGGCAGGTAGATATGGCTCTTGCCCTCTTTGCGATGACACAGCCATCCTGTCTTTTCCAGGTTCTGCATAGCCGTTAGTACAGTCGTATAGGCCAGTTTCTTTTGCTGACAAAGCCTTTGCCGTACCTGATGTACATTGGCCTCACCCAGTTCCCAAACGACCTCAATCACGGCCCGTTGTAACTGACCCAGGCTATCCAACGATTTTCGTGTCATAACATGAATCTCCTATAGTTCTTACCGACCCGTTATCCTACTTGGAATCAAAGTACTATGTATCATAGTATTTGTCAATATAAAAATAAAAATTTTTCAAAATTTTTCACAAATACTCGTTTATTATGGCGAAAACGTATAAAAAAGTCAAAATGACTCAGTAAAAAGCACAGATTCTCTACAAATCAGAAACTGGTTTGCTTTTCTGAGATTATGGCTTAGAGCCTGCATAATTGCCCGATAATTAAGCGCTGTTTTTTTTCATATTGTTGGAATCACCAATGGCCGGAATAACAGTCAGAAAAATGCCTATAATTGGTGATTTTGAGGCTATTTTTATGTATATGTCTTTAATCTTATAAGGTTATGATTTAACTTGGGGTCATTTCTGGACGATTAATGTGGAGGTAAGTACGCCCACAGCCTTTATTTGGGTGAATTTTTTTATATTAGCAGGTAGAAAAAACGTTACATTTGATATAATCAGTGGCACATAACTATATATGAGTTTTTTCGGGTCCTAAGGAGGGGTAATATCAGTTTCGTAATTAACACGCTGGAAATTTAGCAATTTTTTGAAAGGGTAATAGGATGAGAAGGATATTATTTGCATCAATATTAGTTTTCCTGATGAGTGGAGCAGCATCTGCAAATGGTCTTTCCGAGGCATTGGACACAGATTTGATTTTCGACACGGGTGGCGATGCGGATTGGTATTCCGAGACCATGACGACCTACTTTGATGGTGACGCGACCGTGAGCGGCGATATCTGGGATAACCAGGTGTCCTGGATGCGAACGACGGTTAACGGCGCCGGAACATTGAGCTTTTACTGGAAGGTATCTTCCGAGCTCAATTACGACTATCTGGAATTTTATATTGACGGAGTACGTCAGGACCGCATCAGCGGGTATGCTGACTGGCATCAGATGGTTTACGCAATCACCGGACCGGGTTCGCATACGCTGGAATGGCAATACAAGAAGGATGCTTCGACAAGTAATGGAAACGATCTTGGCCGGGTGGATCTTGTGGATTGGTCGAGCGAGGCTCAACCTCCCTCTGAACCTCTTTCCGAGGCCCTGGATACAAATTTGAGCTTTACAACAGACGGCGATTTGGGCTGGTTTGCCCAGACTGCGATAACTTACTCTGATGGTGATGCAGTTCAGAGCGGAGATATCTTAGACGAGCAGAGTTCGTTGATACGGACGACAGTCAGCGGGGCGGGAACGGTGAGCTTCTTCTGGAAGGTATCATCTGAGGTTGGTTATGACTTTCTTGAATTTTTTATTGACGGTGTTCTTCAGGACCAGATAAGCGGGCTGATTGACTGGCACCAGATGATGTACACGATCACCGATCCGGGTTCGCATATTTTGGAGTGGCGATACGTGAAGGATTATAGCGTAAGTGGAGGAGACGACAGCGGCTGGGTCGATCTAATGGAGTGGTCAAACGGAACTCAACCTCCTTCTGGTCCGCTTTCCGAGGCTTTGGATACGAGCTTGAGTTTCACAACGGACGGCGATGCCG
>CAZHBL010000495.1:0-4437 GCA_964530105.1 uncultured Pirellulales bacterium
AGAGAATCGTCAAGGAGAGCGCCGATCCCGTCCGGCTGGGCGGCATCGGTTTCGTACTCGCAAAGCAAATAGAAAACGAAACCGGTATTGAGACACGAACCGTCGTGATGGGGCATCTGCAGCGAGGCGGCTCGCCCACGCCTTTTGACAGGGTGCTGGCTACCAGCCTTGGGACAAAGGCGATGGAATTAATGCAGAATGGCGAATTCGGATATATGTCCGCCATCAAAGGAAACAAGCTGATAAAGTTTCCTTTAGACAAAGTCGCCGCCGGCCCGAAGACTGTCCCTCCGGCTTATCCACTCATACAATCAGCCCGTTCGGTCGGCACATGTTTTGGAGATTAAAGAGACAGCTCGTTATGACTGGTATTTTTCATGCTGACTTATGTATTGATTATCGTTGGTTTTGTCCTGTTGATCAAAGGGGCCGACCTGCTTGTCGAGGGGGCGTCTGCCATTGCACGAGCCCTCAAAGTCAGCGACCTCGTAATCGGCCTGACCATTGTTGCCTTCGGAACTTCCACGCCTGAGCTGGTTGTTAATATATTTGCGGGCATCCAGGGAAACGCTGAAATCGCCATCGGTAATGTCGTGGGCAGCAATATTTTCAACATCCTGATTATCCTCGGTGTTTCGTCGCTGATTTTCCCTCTGATTGTTACTCATGGCACCGTGTGGATTGAGATACCGATGACCCTTGTGGCCGCTGTACTGCTCGGATTGCTGGCGAACGACTATTTACTGACACACAGCGGCTTTCGAGGATTGTCGAGAATAGACGGCCTGATTCTGCTGGCCTGTTTTGCAGTTTTCTCATATTACGTGTTCCGCATTGCAGGGAGAGGAAAAAATGATAACGACGCATCCGTAGCGATAAAACAGCACGGTTTGAAAAAAACAATTCTGATGATCATCCTGGGACTCGCCGGTTTGTTTGTTGGTGCCAAATTTGTTGTCGATGGTGCGGTAGCCCTCGCGTCGGCGTTGGGAGTCAGCCAGTCTCTTATAGCTTTAACAATCGTCGCGGCGGGAACAAGCCTGCCGGAACTGGCGACGTCTGTTGTGGCTGCTTATAAAAAGAACAGCGATATCGCCGTCGGCAACATCGTCGGATCCAACATCTTCAATATCTTTTTGATTCTTGGTATAAGCGCCTTAATCAGACCGATCCCGTTGCTGCCGAAAAGCAATATCGACATCGGCGTTGCTGTCTTCGCCAGCTTTGCCTTGTTTGCTGTAATGTTCACAGGCAAAAAAGGCGTACTTGACAGATGGGAGGGTTTCCTCTTCGTTGCTTCGTATGTCGGCTATCTCGTATTCTTGATCATGCAGGGGTAACCGCCCGCCCGAATCGTGTATAATACACGATTTGATTTTCTGCCCCAACTGCTGTATATTAAACTATGGTCCCCTGCACGGATGGACAAAGAAATAGGCTGGAATACTTTGTTTCTATCAGGAATTTGCCTGGCTATATGGAATCAAAAGAGAAGAAAAACACTATCAGAATATTTCTATGGGCCTCGTTCCTGAACGACATGGGCTCGGACATGATTTATCCGGTCTGGCCGTTATTCGTAACGACGGTTCTGAACGCGAACATGGCGGCCCTCGGCTTTCTTGACGGCCTCGGGGAAGCCCTTGTCTCCATATCCCAGGCGGTATCAGGCTGTCTCTCGGACAGAATAAAAAAGCGAAAAGTCTTTATCTGGTCGGGTTATATTTGCGGAGCGATTTCCCGCATAGGCTATAGCCTGTCGGGAACGTGGCAGCACCTCGTTCCCTTTAGAATTCTGGACAGGGCGGGAAAGATAAGAGATGCACCGCGAGACGCCATGATAGCGGATATTTCTACCAAAGAAAACAGGGGCAAAAATTTCGGTCTGCTGCGTGCTATGGACCATCTCGGTGCCGTATGCGGAATCCTGATCTGCATCGTGCTGGTCGGACCGCTGGGATACAGAAATCTGTTTCTTTTAGCGGCCCTGCCGACTGCCATAGGGGCATTCATGGTCTTTTCCATGATAAAAGAACAGAGAACCGAACACGCAAAGATATACAAAGGGCTTGCTCTGAAAGACCTGGATAGTAATTTCAGGTTATTTCTTTTTCTGAGCGTTCTTTTTGCATTAGGCTCTTTCAGCTACTCTTTCCTGCTGATTTATGCAAAGACCCTGGGGTTCAAGGCGTCATTTGTTCCGGTCCTGTATCTTGTATTTACCGCGGTTGCCGCCTTGTTCTCACTGCCTTTTGGAAGACTCTCGGACAAAGTAGGAAGAAAACCCGTTTTGGTGTTGTCGTTCATCCTCTGGGGCATGGTCAGCTTGTGCTTGATGTTTTTTCAAAGTCATGCGGCGATTTTCCTGGCGTTTGTCTTATACGGCCTGCACAAAGCAGCGCTGGAGCCCGTACAAAAAACGCTAGTCGCCGAGCTGGCGCCTGCACAATACCGAGCGAGTGCTTTGGGCGGATTTCAAATGGTTACCGGGCTGTGTGCCCTGCCGGCCTCACTCACGGCGGGATTGCTTTGGGACAAAACCGGCATGTTCATGCCCTTGTTCCTTTCGCTGGGGTTGACGACGGCATCAATTGTGATGCTGATTTTCGTGAAAGAGAGACAGCAGGAAAGCACGTCGTGACCAATACTTGATCGGTGATACGCAGCTTGAACACAAACCGGCCGATACTGTTTGCACCCCACGTACAAAGGTTTTGATGTGCTGAGCCGGAACAGATATACTGTATGGTTGGTTCTTGAACTGGTAAACTCGCATGGAACATTGGATTTGTAAAATATTGAATCACTCACGCTGAAAGGAGGTCCGTAAATGACGGCTACAGAACAATTGAAGGCGGAACACAAGGCCATAAAGCTTATGTTGCGTATTCTCGACAAGATGTGTGAGCGGCTGCAATCCGCAAACGAAGTAAATCCGGAACATTTTGAGCGTGTTCTGGAATTTCTGAAAGTCTTTGCGGATAAGTGCCATCACGCCAAAGAAGAAGAGCTGCTGTTTCCCGCCCTGGAGAACGTCGGAGTTCCCAGAGAAGAAGGACCGATAGGAGTGATGCTTGCCGAGCATAATAAAGCGCGCGAACACGTCAGAGGCATCGGTGAAGGCTTCGCTCAGTATAAAGCCGGAGATGAGGGTGCGGCGGCAAAGATTGTCGAAAACGTCAAGGCTTACATCAGAATTCTGGACGCTCATATCGACAAGGAAGATAATGTCCTCTATCCGGTCGCGGACGCTCGGCTTCCCAAAAGTATACAGGATGAGTTGATCACTAAGTTCGACCAGGTTGAAAACGAAAGAATCGGTCCGGGCAAGCATGAAGAGTTTCATAGAATGCTTGAGAATTTGAAGAAAGTGTATCTGGGCTGAAAGTAGTCGGAGAAGAAAGGATGGTCAAAATGAAAAAGAAAGCGAATTTCATCAAATTTGCAGGTTTTAGCCTTCTAACGGTGGTTCTGGCGTGGGTCTTCACTCCCCAGACAGGTCATGCCCACTGTGACACGCTCGACGGCCCGGTTGTGGCAGCAGCCAGAACGGCATTGGATAAAGGTGATGCCACGCCGGTGCTCAAGTGGGTGCGAAAGGAAGATGAGCAACAGATAAAGAAGGCATTTGAAGAGACGCTCGGCGTTCGCGGACTCGGCGCGCAAGCGAAAAAGCTTGCAGATATGTACTTTTTCGAGACGCTCGTTCGCATCCATCGAGCGGCCGAGGGGGCGCCTTATACGGGCCTGAAGCCCGCCGGACAAGTCGAGTCTGTGGTCGCTGCGGCGGACAACGCGATAAAAAACGGTTTGGCTGATGATCTGGCAAAGGAAATATCCTCGCTCGTGACTTCGGGAATACATCAGCGTTTCGAGCGTCTGATGCAGACGAAAAAGCGTATGGATGAAACGGTCCCGTCGGGCCGGGAATACGTCGAAGCCTACGTTGAGTTCGTGCATTACGTGGAGCGCCTGCACAACGACGCTTTAGGGGCTGCGGCTAACCATGTGGACTCGGAAGGAAAAAGCGCCTCGGTTGAGCACACGCACTGATAATTCCATCGACAGTGAATAATAACGTCTTTTTTATGAGCCGTCCAAATGTGCATATAAAAAGTTTCGGGTGCCAGATGAACAAGCTGGATACGGCTTTGGTTATCAGTGCGCTCAAAGAAGCAGGGTTTGGTCTGACTGAAAGCGTCAAGGATGCGGACGTTGTCTTGATAAATACCTGCTCGGTGCGGGAACATGCCGAGCGGCGGGTGCTTTCGCATTTGGGGCATCTCAAGCATATTAAAGAGTCTCGTCCTGATTTAGTAGTCGGCGTCATCGGCTGTATGGCACAGAGGCTCGGCGATAAACTGCTCAAACATGAGGCGGTAAATCTCGTCTGCGGCCCGGCGGAAATCCCGCAGATAAAGCAGCTTATCACGGAAG
>CAZHBL010000496.1:0-4429 GCA_964530105.1 uncultured Pirellulales bacterium
CGCGGAGACTTTACCACCAGGTCCATATTGGAACTGCCGACAACCACAATTTTTGCTTTGTTCTGCCCCATACCAATATAGGTTTACCCAAAATTTAGAATTCAAATTCAAAACAAGATGATACCACATATAATAGCATAAGGTTCAGATTTCCCTAAAAGCTAAGTGAATCGGCTTCAAAATCTTTTATTATTTTAAAAGCTCCTTCAATTTTCATCATTCCACCACAATATTTTGCCATCAACACAGTTCAGATGTGTTGCGTGCTTTCTTTAGGGCATTTAATTCGACATACCGCTGGTTCTGGGTAAAAGCAGTTGGCACTCCGCTGGCGGAAACCAAGTCGTTGATTACGGGTTTATCGAGGTGTACTGTTTCGAGTGAATCTGGTGGCGACAAAAATACAACTTTGTAAGTTTTACCTTCCTCCCGTAATCCTTTTTCCAACAAATAGTCGACCAGTTTGCCCAACTTGCCACTGTGCAGGCCTTTACTCATTTCAATGCTTTCTTCACAATCAAGTATCTTCGGAATCAACTCATGTATCTTATTGCCATGGTAAAATGCCATATGGTTTACGTTTTTGAAAGACCGATTCGCCTGGCAAACGTATGCATGGAAATCATTATATTCAGGCCAAGCATGCTTGGCTGGAATAACAAGCGTATCTTTTGATGGCCCAATAAGCTCTTCATTGTCGAGCATAGTTTGCAGTTCCCGCAACAGATATGCTTCTCTCTCAGAAATCACTTCCTTTTTATCCTCAAATAATTCATCAATAGCTTGGTTAAGTGACGCGAAAGATGCCCACGTAATACAAGGGTCTTTAACTTCGTCAATTTGTGTCGGTTGTTTTGTATCAGGAGTTAGCACCAGCAGTCGTTTAGTTTTTTCGTTGCTATTGTCAAATCTTTTGAGGTGCCGTTTAAGTTGGTTTACGTTAACGGTATTGGGTTTTATTTTCGTTTCTATAAGCAATCTGCAACTACTGACAATTTCCGCGTCTGGAATCCCTTCGCTACCCCTTGATGGTTGATTCTGGAAACGAATTAGTTCAAATTCAGATTGTTCCAGCAAAGCAGCCAAGACCTGCTCACAACGAGTTAGCGACAATGACCGTAACACGGCTAAAATTGAAGCGGTGATACGGTTTTCTCCAGCTTTATATGTTGAAAAAATACTGTCGCTCATAGAATTACTCTCCAGAATACAATCATTCATAGACCTAATTTCAGCATAAGTCCCTCTCACCTTCAGAGGATTGGATATTATAACGACATTTATGTTGTATTTCAAAAACAATCCTATCGCTAATACTTTCTCATGTGTGTGCGCACACCCGCAAGGGAAGTGTCTGCCTTGTTTTTTATCGCTTCCCATACGAATACTAGCAACCGCTGTGTGAGCTACGGGTGCTTTATACCATATATTCTATTTCACAGACTCCGATGTCAATGCAAAAACAACTACCTCAACTCTAAGTCACGATCCCCACCCCCGCCCATATTCGATATGGCCCTGGCTGAGATTGTCGATTTGAGTGTGGTTAAATCAAGCCAATCCTATGTAAATATGTCACTTCGTCAATCTTTCAACCATTAAGTCCTCGAAGGCGCCCAGGTCTTTCCATTCGGTGGCGCAGTTAATTTTCTTGCCGTTTTCGTCGATTCTCGTGAAACCGTCGTCCGTCACTATAATCGGCAGCTTTTCCATCTTCACCAGGTCGGTTGACATCGCTAAATAAATGCCGACCGTATCGAAAAGGGTGGTGCTGCTCGAATTACATTTTTGATCGACCCTCTTTTCGAGTTCGGCTTCGCTCAAATCCTTGTTGTCGTTCAGGATTCCCTGCCTGTACCATGCGCGGTAGTTTTCCATCAACGCCCGTGTCAAAATGCTGTTGCGTTTGAGCACTTTTTGATACTTTTGGTCTTTAAGCTGAACGAGGCCGCACGTATCCAGCGGCGTAATCGTCATAGGCCACGGCGCCGTAAAGACCTTTTGTGCCTCTTTGACAAAGGCCTTTACGTTATATTCGGCGCTTGGAGTCGGACTGCCGTCGTAGCCTAAGCGAATGCTGCCGTGCATACCGACAAATTCCGCCTTCTCAGCAATCTTAGGCTCGCGCTCGAGCGCTGCGGCAATATTAGGCAACGGGCCGGTAGCAACCAATTTAATCGGCCGTCGAGATTTCATAATCGTATCGATCAGGGCCTGCACGCCATCCTCGTAAATCTTGCCGGGATACGATGACAGCTCGTAGTCTTTCGCCCACGCATCCTGCCGATGGTGGCCCTTGTGCTGCTGGACGCCGATGCCGATGGGAATGTCCGTCCTGCCGACGGTTTCCAGAAATTTGGCTACGGTCTTAGCTTTTGACTGTGTATTGCCGACCGCGGTGGTAATCAGTTTAACATCGAATTCCGGCGATTGCAGGAGCAAAGACAGCGCCCAGGTGTCGTCGATGTCG
This sequence comes from uncultured Pirellulales bacterium, assembly GCA_964530105.1. Taxonomy (GTDB): domain Bacteria; phylum Planctomycetota; class Phycisphaerae; order Sedimentisphaerales; family Anaerobacaceae; genus JAFGPJ01. Next base: position 2,471 of record CAZHBL010000496.1, read on the forward strand.
TCACAAATATCGGTATCGAAGATGACGGAGATTTTTCGCCTCGACCGGGACGAATCGCTACCGACGGCACAGGAGCTTAGTGTTGCAAAAAACATGGTCAGAGCCCCCAAAAGTAAAATCCACCTGACTGATAAAACAAACGCACTTAACCGTGTACCTATTGAAATCTTCGCTTCGTTCATAGTTTGGTCTCCTAACTTCGAAAGTTCCTGTTATTTACTTACTACCAAATATATTAAAAGGCCGCATTTTGTCAAACAATTTGATTTATTCGGCGATTGGGTTTGTATATCATTTATTGGAATGATTCAGAAAGAAAGAATAAAGCTGCTTAACAATGGGAAGGTCCGAGATGGAAAATATGTGCTCTACTGGATGCAGGCCGCACAGCGAGCCGTATACAATCACGCTCTGGAATACGCTATTCGAACAGCCAATAAGCTGAAGAAACCCGTTCTCGTATTCTTCGGCATAACAGAGAGCTGGCCCGAGGCAAATCTGCGCCACTACCATTTCATGCTGGAGGGACTAAAAGAAGTTCGTAAAGCTCTTGAAGCTAAAGGCATTCAAATGGTCATCCAGCGAGACTCTCCCGATTCCGGCGCGGCGAAACTGGCAAAGGATGCTGCTCTGGTTGTTGTCGACGCGGGGCAATTACGAATACAGAGGAAATGGCGGATGAACGTGGCCGGGCGAATCGATTGCCCGCTGTATGAAGTAGAAACAAATCTGATTGTCCCCGTTCAAGAAGCCTCGTCGAAAGAGAATTTCTCTGCCGGCACATTCCGGCCAAGAATCACGAAGAAACTCGATTACTATATGGTTCCACTGAATCACAGTAAACCGAAGCTCGATTCGCTCGGCATGAAATTCCACACGTTCAGTATTGACGACATCGACAAAGCTCTCTCGAAACTTAATATTGGCAGAAGTGTCGCAAAAGTCGACGGCTTTCAAGGTGGCACAAAACAGGCAAAGCACCGATTAGGCAATTTTCTGAAAAACAAGCTGGATAGCTTTACTGATTTGCGAAACGACCCGACAGCCGATTATGTTTCGAACATGAGTCCTTATCTTCACTTCGGGCAGATTTCGCCGCTGTATATTGCTATGGAGGTCTCGAAAACTTCCAGCGCCGGCAAAGAAACATATCTTGAGGAACTCATCGTACGAAGAGAACTCAGCCATAATTTCGTATTTTATAACAACCACTACGATTCGTTTGCCTGCCTTGAGCCATGGGCCAAGAGGACTTTGAATTTCCACCGCAGGGACAAAAGAAATTACGTGTATTCGCTCGATCAGTTCGAAAAAGCACAAACCCACGATCCATACTGGAACGCAGCACAGAAAGAGATGGTTCTGGCCGGAAAGATGCACGGCTATATGAGAATGTACTGGGGCAAAAAAATTCTTGAATGGAGCAGGAACCCGCAGACCGGATTTCGGATTGCGCTGCATCTCAACAATAAATACGAGCTTGACGGCAGAGATCCGAACGCCTTTGCCGGCGTAGCATGGTGCTTCGGCAAGCACGACAGAGCATGGGGCGAAAGACCAGTTTTTGGCAAGATTCGATATATGAATGCGGCAGGACTCAAAAGGAAATTTGATGCCGACGCTTACGTGAAAAAAATCCTGGCACTGGAAAAAACACAGTAGAAGGTGACGCTATGCGAGTGATAATATCAGGAGCGACAGGTTTTATAGGCGGAGCATTGTGCAAAGCTCTTCATAAGGATTACGAAGTAATTGCCCTGTCGCGTGACGCAAGCAGAGCTGCCAAATCAGTCGGCGACCGGGCTAAAGTAATCGAATGGGATGGAAGAACCACCGGAAGCTGGTTTAAGCAGGCAAACGGAGCGTTCGCTATTATCAATCTGGCCGGGGAAAATGTTGCTTCGGGCCGGTGGAACGAATCGAAAAAGGCCGGCATACTTCACAGCAGGCTGGATAGTT